>JBAYHX010000145.1:0-7908 GCA_041665965.1 Candidatus Latescibacterota bacterium | reverse complement strand
CAGGAACCCGGGTGCTCGACCTCGGCAGCGGTTCGGGGGAGATGCTGTGCACCTGGGCGCGCGATCACGGCGTCATCGGCACCGGCATCGACATGAGTCAGTTGTTCACCGAGCAAGCGAAACTCCGCGCTGCAGAACTCGGTGTTGCCGATCAAGTCAAGTTCATCCATGGCGATGCCGCCGGCTATGTCTCTGACGAGAAGGTCGGTGTGGCAGCCTGTCTCGGTGCCACGTGGATCGGTGGAGGAGTAGCCGGCACTATCGAGCTTTTGGCGCGGAGCTTGCGCGCCGGAGGGATCATCCTCATCGGCGAGCCCTACTGGCGGCAGTTACCGCCGACAGAAGATGTTGCCAGAGGGTGTCTTGCCCACTCAATCTCCGACTTTCTCCTGCTTCCGGAACTTCTCGCGTCTTTCGGCTGTCTTGGCTATGACGTCGTTGAAATGGTTCTGGCTGACCAGGATGGCTGGGACAGATACGAGGCGGCCAAATGGCTCACCATGCGAAGGTGGCTTGAAGCCAATCCCGGCGATGAGCTCGCGAAAGATGTTCGAGCCGAACTTACCTCGGGACCCGAACGCTATGCCACGTGCACGCGTGAATACCTGGGCTGGGGTGTGTTCGCGCTGATGTCGCGGTGAAGCGTTGGCGCATCAGGCGGATCGTTAACGGCTGTGACGCGCGACATCTGGCGGCTCGCCGAGATGGTTTGCGCCCGAATTCATTTCTTATGGTATAGTTATCCGTGCAATCAACAGAAAGCTCTGTCACATGATGAGAGGATTTTCTTGATTTTTAATCATGGCAATCCTTTAATCCCATAAATCACGGTTCAGACAATTCCCTCCCTCACTGTTTCCATTTCCTCCTGTCGTACTCCGATGTCCGACAAAACGATGAGAGCGTTCCCCAGCCGTATTCCCAGAGGGTGATCCAGCACGCCAGGGGATGGAACCACCACGCGCGGTCAGGTTTTTTCACATATCCTTTCAGAGACTGCCAGACAAGCGGAAGCACGGTAAGGGACGCAAGGATGAACCAGCAGTATCTCCAGCCAGGGATTTTCCCGTAATCGTACGTTCGACGGTTCCCTTTCGAATGGTGGAAAAAATCGCGGATACGGCGTGACTGCTTTCGGCGGAATGTGGCGATGTTTTCGCAGTAGAGGTGGTGAATATCCGTTTTCATCACCGCGATCCGGTTATGACCTGCGGCGGCCATTTCGTGAAATACATCGATATCGAAATAGTAGGGTTTCCAGGAAAGCCCCTCGATCGCGCTTCTCCTGACCATAAAACCGTTCGCCCCGAATGAGGGCACAGCTCTTGAGTCCACTTCCACTATTAAGGCTTGCGGAGTATCGGTCACCGAAAGAAGTTTCATCCCGGTAAATTTCCCGGAGAGAGTGCTGAAACGGTTATAATTCCCCAGAAAATAGCTCATCGGATCGTTCATTCCGAGGAGAGCGCAGTAGCGGTTTACCAGGCTGTCGTCAGGATCGAGAGTCCAGCCGAGAGGTTCGGCGCTTTCGATGGAGGAATCTTTGAAAATCTCCGCCGCCCGGGAAAAATATTCGGCGTCTTCGAGGATGTTATCCGAATCGATCAGGGCGAGGATTTCTCCGGTTGAAGCCTCTATCGCCGCTGCTTTCCCCGCTTCTCCGGTACGGAGCGGATTGGGAACAATACGGTCCACGCCATAGTTCCCGGCAATTTCAAGGGTTCCGTCAGTGGAGCCGGCGTCAGCCATCACTATCTCTATCTTCTCACGGGGATAGTTCTGCTTTCGCAGGGAATCGAGGCAGCGCGGCAAAGTCCGTGCGGCGTTGAGCGTGGGGAGAATGACACTGATGAGCGGGAGCGCATCCACGGCTGAATTGTCTTCTATTCTTTCATGCATTGTAGTATATTACCATAACGTAAGAAGATTTATTGAGGAGTAATCCAAACAAATTTTGACCTTCAAACTAAGCTACTAAAACATACACAACCCGAAAAAGAATATCAAGCAGGGTATTTGCATCAGATACCATAAAGTAAATAAGTCCGGTCTTACGCTCTCGAGTATTTTTTCAGATACATAATGAAATTGGATCAGGGGATTAAGAATGAAACATATTTCTTTGTTGTGCGTATAAAAATCATCTTCACATAGCATCATAACCATAGCATTTTATTGTATAATAATAAGGAGATCGTGGCATGAGCACAGTTCCGGAAGTCACCGACAGCACATTCAAAGCAGAGGTCATCGATTCACAGAAAACTGTTATCGTCGATTTTTGGGCATCATGGTGTATGCCCTGCCGGATGCAGACTCCAATTCTGGAAAAGGTCGCCGAGAAAAATACGGAAAAGTTTTCATTCTACAAATTAAATACCGATGAAAACCCTGAGGTTTCAAGACAATACCGCATCATGAGTATACCAACGATACTGTTTTTTAAAAACGGCCAGGAGGTAAAAAGGCTGATCGGGGTGCAGCGGGAAGAAGCTCTGCAAACGGAGCTTGACCAGGCATAATGTAAGTTCTACTATAATTTTATACCGGATCATATACCTCGGTGATCCAGATATAAAGGATATTTTTCATAAAAAAAAACGTTGTTTTATCATTGTTTAAGCATTAGAATTGTAGTTTGGAGTCAAGAATATTTTTCTATTTTCTGCCTGTGGCCGCCGATAGTTGGGGCCGGATTTCAAAATTCAGTGAATTTTTGTTGTTTACATTCGCAAAAGAAAAAAATATGATAAATATAACAATTCGGATTTTGGTCGGAGCGTTCCTGGGGGCGTTGGTTAGCCTTGCATACTACAAGTTCATGGGATGCCGGACCGGCACCTGTCCTATAACTTCAGACCCTTATGCTTCGGCGCTGTTTGGTGTGGTAGTGGGCGGAATTCTGGCCGTTATCATACGAAGCGAATGAGGGCATTGGAGAAAGTATCGTGAAAAAATCGCTCAAGCTTCTGGTAATCGGCGGAGTTGCGGCTGGAACAAAGGCCGCTTCCAAAGCGCGCCGTGATGATCCCGATATGGAAATTACTATCATCACTGAAGAAGAATATATCTCCTACGCGGGGTGCGGCCTCGCCTACTATATCGGTGGTGTGGTGGAAAAGCGCGAAAGTCTTTTTGCCCGGTCACCGGAAGTATTTCGAGAAAAACAGCAGATTTCCATCCTTTTCCGGAAACGTGCTGAATGGATCAATACTTTTGACCAGACAGTAAAGGTCGCTGACATTACCACCGGCGAAGCTGTTTTTATGCCTTATGACCGACTTCTCATCGCCACAGGAGCATACCCGGTTATTCCGAAAATAGACGGCATCGATCTGAAGGGAATCTCCCCGCTTCACTCAATCACCGATGCAGATGTCATCAGAACGCTTGTGGACAGCGGCAGAGTAAAACGAGCCTCCATCATCGGGGGAGGATTTATCGGGATCGAGATGGCGGAAAATCTGGTCCGGCGTGGAATCGATGTCACCCTTATCGAGGCCGCAGACAGTTTGATGAACAGGCAGTACGACACAGACATCTCCGCGCTCATCCGGGAACATATCGAGTCAAAGGGAGTACACATCCAAACCGGCGCAGTCGTGGAAAAATGCATCGGCGACGAGAGAGGTTCAGTCAGAGCGGTCATAGCAGGGGGAAAGGAATATCCCTGCGAACTTGTCATTGTCGCTGCCGGAGTAAAACCGAATGTCCGGCTGGCGCGTGAGGCCCGTATTGCCATCGGTTCTACCGGCGCAATCAAAGTCGACTCACGCATGGAAACCTCTGTCCGCGGTATTTTTGCTGCGGGAGACTGTGCGGAAACCATAAACATAGTCAACAAGAAACCTTTCTGGATGTCCCTCGGCTCGACAGCAAATAAACAGGGCCGCGTTGCCGGGGCCAATGCTGCCGGAGGGAAGAAAGAGTTCTCGGGCGTTCTCGGTTCGTCCATACTCAAAGTATTTGATAAAACAGCGGGTTGTACGGGGCTCACTGAGAGAGCGGCGATCGAATCCGGGCTCTATCCCGTTTCGGCGACAGTTACCGCGCACACCCTGCCTTCCTACTACCCTGGGTCGAAAAACATCACTCTTAAACTGGTCGCGGACCGCGGCTCCGGAAAACTTATCGGGGCGCAGTCATTTGGCGACGACAAGGTTGACAAACTTATCGACATCGTCGCAACATCCCTTACCGGAAAAATTCCCATTTCTGAGCTGATCAATCTCGACCTCTCATATTCTCCCCCCTATGCACAGGCTATCGGAACAGTGCTTGTCGCGGCAGAACTGCTGGAGAAGAAAATGGAAACATACAGATGAATCTTTGAACCCTTTATTCCCCCTGTTAAACCCGAAAGATGCTTTCCCAATCTGCCATAACATATTATATTACATTAAGTAACGAATGATTATGGCAGATTGGGAAAAACTGCCCCGCAGCAGAGCTGCGAGGAATTTTTTTGATTTACTCCCGGGATTTTGATACGGGGAATATCGGATTAACGACTTTTCTCCTCGGAGGTCTTATGGCATACGGTGTTCCGGCGCAGCCCGATTCTGATGCGTTCATTGATTTTGCAAAGTCGATTGGCAAAATAAAACCGCTGCACGGTGTCAATAACGGCCCGGTCGCGAGGGGCGAAAACGCTGACCTGACCGGGTATCATGCTGCAGCCGGTTTTCCCTATACCCGTCTCCATGATGTGCATTGGCCATACACTGATGCTGTGGACGTTTCCACCATCTTCCCGATTTTCGATTCCGATCCGGACGATCCGAAGAACTACACGTTTGCCAAGACGGACGATTACCTCGCCGCCATTGTCGGGAACGGGAGCCAGATCATCTATCGGCTGGGCGAAAGTATCGAACCCTGGACACAGTTTCATAAAAATCCGCCAAAAGATTTCGAGAAGTGGGCCAAGGTCTGCGTGAACATCATCCGTCATTATAACGACGGGTGGGCGAACGGATTTCGTTATGGCATCAGATACTGGGAAATCTGGAACGAGCCGGAGGGAAGGTCGATGTGGACCGGTACCCAACAGCAATATTTCGAACTTTACACAGTGACTTCCCGGGCAATCAAATCGCACGATCGGTCACTCAAAGTGGGTGGACCGGCTGCTATCGATATATACAGCGACTTCGCCAAAACATTTCTCTTTTTCTGCCGTGAGCACGACCTTCCGCTCGACTTTTTTTCGTGGCATCTATACACCGGCTTACCAAAGGAAATCACGGATGCCGTCCAGGCAGCCCGAAAACTTCTTGATGAACACGGTTTTAAAGACACCGAGAGCCATATGAACGAGTGGCGATACATGTCTACATTGAAATGGCTGCGGCCGAGCGACCCCAGGAAATATCAGGAGGTGAAGGAGAAATTCGCCCGGACAGTCGGCCCGGAAGGAGCGGGGTTCGTCGCGACAGTGCTGATGCTCCTCCAGGACCTGCCGATTGAAGTTACCAATTTCTATTCTGCTGACACATCCTGGTGGAGTATGTTCGATTATTTCGGCATACCCAGCAAGACTTACTTCGCATTTAAAGCATTCAACGAGTTGGCCATGATGCCTGACCGGGTATCCTGCGAATATACATCAAGAAATGGTGTCGTTCTTCTGGCAGGTTTATCTGAAGATAAAAAGAAAGCTATTGTGCTGTTAAGTTGCTTCAAATCGGAGACGGACACCTTCGGTGTGGCACTGAGGAACCTTCCGTGGACAGGGAATATCCGGGTGGAAACCTGGTGGGTTGACGATTCACATGATCTTGATCTGACGGATGAGCAGACACTGAATGTCAAGGATGCCGTCGTGCGGCTTAAGACGCCTCGTAACGGGGTCTGCGTTTTGCGGTTGAGTCAATAATTCGAACTGCGAAACGGTGTATACTTACCTGTCACCGGGGAGACGGAAACGGCAAAACATTATATCCAACCACAAATACGTATGAAAACGACGGAGTGAACTCCGCGGTATCAAAATCAGCCCCCGGCTTCGACAAGCTCAGCCCCCACAATCCCCTGAAGATGGCTGAGCTTGTCGAAGCCGCCATTCAGAAAGATGCGCTTCGCTTGCAGCTTTTAAGCCTCCTCCGGGGGGCTGCCTTTCAGAGAGAGAAAACTACAGATTCAACCCACAAGCAGGCTGCGAGGAATTTTTTTATTAAACTTCTGACCGATAAAAACCGTCAAATAAGAGTACTATGAATATAATTAAATTGTTTCTTTTTCGTTCATTAATCGTATAATTTGCTGACCAACAAATCGATTCAGGTCCTTTTTATATCGCGGCACATATATCACTTTCTTTACGTCACCTTGCCGAACAAACTCGGTCTTTTTCCAAGGGAGTACGAGATCATGGTTATATATCCTCTTCGTCAATCGGTGCTCTCCCTCATCATATCGTTTTCCTTTTTACTCTCATTTTCCGGCATTTCCGGAGCGATGCCTCCCTTTGGGTATAAAAAAACCAACATTTCTTCCACACAACGGCTCGATCCTGACAAACTGGCGGAAGTGGCTCGTAACCTGAAACAATCGTTTCTTTCCGGATCTGTCGGAAAATTATCCGGCTATCAGGACAGCCTTACTACTTTTCCCCGGGATGCCAATAATGGAACGCCGATCTTCCTTGACCGGGAAGCGCTTTCGCATTTGTACCCCGGTGCGGCAAAGAAACAGGCTGTATACTCCCCGGAAGGAATTGCTCTTGATTTCATCCAGACGAATCGCGAGTTTTTCAAACTCAATAATCCCGCAGAAGAGCTTACAGCCGTTTCGATAACTGAAACCTCAGATGGCCTCAAACATATCAGTTTCGATCAGGTTTATGAAGGCGTGAAAGTATGGGGACACCGTATCGTTGTTCATCTTGACCGAGATCTCGTTCCCTATGCGGTCAACGGCCGGTATTCTCCGACTCCTCAGGGCATAGATGTCAGTAATGTGAAGATAAATTCAACTCGGGCTGTTGAAAAAGCTCTTCTCGATCTTTCCGGCAGAATGACCGTTCAATCGCCGGAAGAATGGGGCAAGCTTGTCGAATATACCGGCCCTTCATCCGAACTCGTAATCTGGGTTGACGATGCGGCAGACAAATCTTTTCTTGCCTGGCAGGTAATAATTCGTCCCAATCTTAATGAACGATGGTTTTTCTTTGTGAATGCACTTGATGGAGAAATCATCGAATCATATAATTCCACACCAAAAAGTACTCCCACAACCGCCGCTGCTGTCGATGCTTTCGGGAATATCCGAACCCTTAATGTAACCCTTGACAACGGTGTTTATTACATGGAGGACAGCGAAGCGCAAATCTCGACCTACAATGCCAACGGGAAAATAATCAGCACGAAAAACCAACCGGCGCTTTATTCATCATCGAATAACACCTGGCCCGATTCTCTTCCGGTTTCAGCCCAGGCAAATGCAAGAGTAACCTACGATTTCTATTTGACTAAAGTGGGCAGAAAAGGCCTTGACGGAAATAATGGGGCATTTCACCTGATCATGCACTATACTCAAACCGGCCAGCCATACGATAATGCTTTCTGGGCCGGAGGCGGGGTGATGGCTTTCGGGGATGCCGAGCCATTTGCCAGAGCGCAGGATGTTGTATCTCATGAGATGACTCATGGGGTAGTAGAATATACTGTGGGGCTGGACTATGCATTTCAGCCGGGTGCGCTTAACGAGGCAATTGCAGATATCATGGCCTGTATGGTTGATCCTGATTGGCAAATCGGCGAAGATCTCCCGAGCGGCCCGATCAGGGATCTTTTGAATCCCACGAAGTACAATATGCCTGCGGACATGTCGGGCTTTGAAACATTACCGCTGAGCCAGGATAATGGCGGGGTTCACTCGAATATGAGCATTCCTTCACGGGCTTAT
>JBAYHX010000144.1:0-7957 GCA_041665965.1 Candidatus Latescibacterota bacterium | reverse complement strand
TGCTCCTCGATAACACTCATCTTATTGATATTATTGGTGTATCGTTCAATTCTTATCTCAAAGTAAAACAGAAAGAGCTTCAACTCTCTTTATTTTAGCAAATTTTAACCGGACAGTTATGATTTAAAAAAACGTTTATTTTTTAATACCATTTTTTTTAACTCACCCCATAATCCACACTCTTACAAAGAGAGGGATAAACCCAGATATGTATGATAAATAATTGGTTATGAAAGTTCACAGGTCATTCCACTCGCTCGTTTACGGGAGAGGGGACATGGGGTAAGGGTATCTTTATATACTCCTGTTCTTACCTTTGCTGAGTCAACTCGATAAGCGATAAAAACAATATTATTTATAAAAACGATTTCACCATGCCCGGCAGATAGAAAACAAGGGGGAACAAGTATCTCATCCAAGCAATAATATATCTGTCTCTGCCATTGAATGTAGAAAATTACATCGTTGGAAAATGGATTCAGCTCGGTTACCGACGATGCCCCAACAGATGCACATTATATAACACACAAATAGAGGTAAACCGCATTTGCAGGAATAGAGACGCGCCACATCAACAGATTCTGTATCGAACAGATTTGTCCTGCAACACACGGTTTTTTGATAGATATACGATCCTTTTCGAATCCCGATGCCGGTCAGGTCGTTATTCCACCGGAGAAACAGCCTCCTCGCATGACAGAAATAAACTCCGCCTTCATTTGGCATGCTAAGGTAAAAACCGACTATTTATTTTTGTTATGCTTGTCAACGGGATCAGTGGCCATGATAACGATCAAACCGATAATCGGTGTGAGAATCAGAGAGACCACAAAAAACCACCAAAATCCTTCTTTTCTCTCTTTTCCAAGACTCGCAACCATCGCTGCGGCAATTATGTATAAAAGAATTACGATCATGGCTGCTCCTTTTTTTGATAAAGGTAAAAATGCCCGTCATTATATTTTTTCAGAAGGAATGCAGGATCGGCAACATCACCGTTGCCATCGAAGAAAAGCGGTGTACCGCTCGAAGCAATCCAACCTTTACCCGCCCCATATTTAATCCTTGTGGCGATAATCAAAGGATCCGAGGATTGGCATTTCGCAACAGCCTCGACAAGCAGCGCAGTGGATCGGTATGCCTGATAGGTATCATAATTCGGCTCTATTGCTTTGAATTTTCCGGGATAATACTTCGACATCTCCTGAAATTTCCGTGTTAAAATATCACCATGCGCCTGGTCGTTATATACACTGATCGCATAGATATCTCCCGCCAGATCTCCCAAAAACTCCTTGATTTCGCGAGGATACTCGATGCCGTCATCGCCGATAATCGGTTGGTTGTTGCCTGATTGCCGAATCTCCTTTACGAGTTCACCGGAAGTATCATTCAAATAGTCAAGGATAAGAATAATATCGGGATTGGATATCGATAACATGTGCGTATAATGGGTAAATTCCTTGGTATTTTGACGGTAACGCGCTGAATGAACAATTTCGACCCGTGGTGTCAGCTTACGTAATGTATCGATGGCGGCAGAAACATCGGCAACGGTGAGCTCTTTGAATAACAGCTTGTAATCGGTCCGTTGCAGACGTTCCATATCGATATCTTCCGGACGAATCCCAGGTGTGGTGAATCCGAAATGTGACATTTTTTGAATAAGGAACAATTTATCGGAAGCATCGAAAGGATCAAGTGTGGATTTATTATATTCCGAATCTATCTTCAGCCATTCAAATACCGGTTTATCGGGAGGAATTTTTTTGTCTTTTATCATTTTCCGGGTTTTATCGAGTATGGCGCCAATACGCTCGTTTTCAGAAATATAGCGCTCCAGGAGGGTATTCGCATCTTCGCTGTAGATGGAATTAGTACTAAAAACTGCAAGCCTGACCGGTTCGTCCTTCTGGCCGAACAGATTGGAAACATTTTCGAGGACCGCCGACATGAATCCCTTGGCCGTTGGGACTGCACGGATTATTGTCGGCCAGTTGTGGCTGGTGATACGGGTACTTGTGGCAAAAGGACAGATGTACAGGAGACCGGCTTCATCGTAGATGAGCGATGCAGGGTACACCTCATCAGATGTATTATGCCCCAGCACCGCGGTGTAATTGAAACGGTGCGACACCTCACTGGCTCGTTTGAATGCCTCTTTAGTCGAATTTGCTTTGAAATACCGGCACCGTATTTTTTTGGCAACCAGACGGTCTTTTGCATTCCTTACCAGAAGCCCCATACTTCCATCCGGATTGCGCTGGTTATTGGCCTCGGCAACTGCCATCTCCACACCTGCCCGGAACTGTTTCTCATTTTCGTCCGATACCATCACGGCTACATCAATGGTAGAATTCTCGCGACATGCGGCAGCCCGTAACTGTGGAGCATTATGCCGATAAGACGCTTCTTTGGTTGCTGAATGCCAATAGACTCCCAGTATGGCTAATATCACTGCGAAAATAACCAGTCGGGGTCTACTCATGGAACCACCTTGCCGCCTTGGTTTTGCGCCGTCGGGGTGGTTGTATCGGAAGGGGATGCAGACGTCAACGGGTAAAACGGCATGTACGGCGGAGAGATCGTTCCTGCATCGGCCCGTGTATCGTTGCTGTCAACAGTGTTCAGTATGATGGGCATTTCTTTGGAGCTGTTGCCGATCATCACGATCTTGGCGTTATTTGATTCGGCAAGTTTGAGGGTTGCTTCGATACCTTTCCATCGTAGAACCTGATTGGTAATGCTTGAATTCAGGATGTCGTTGTATCGTTTGTATCCACCCGCCTCGATAGTCTTCCTTTCCGCCTCCTTCTCTTCTTTAACCAGAATGTATTCGTACGCCTCGGCCAACTGCTTCTCACGTACTTTCTGTTCAATGGCGTCCGCGATCAGGGGCGGGAAGGTGATGCTGCGGATGATAACCGTGTCAACAATGATGTACTTGACACCCACATTGTCAATAGCATCACGGATGATACTGGCCAGCGCCATCTGACGGGAATAGTAGAGGTCTTCAACATCCCAGCCGCCGATAGCTGTACGAAGGGCCGATTCGATTTCCGGAATGACTATTTTCCTGACATAATCCTGACCGATAGTCTTGTGCAGGATTCCCAGCATCTCTGCTTCCGGACGATACCGTATGGAAAGATCGAGAGTGATGGTCAATGCATTGCGGGTTATGACTTTCATCTCATGGCGGGTTTCCTGAAGACGTATATCGTATATGAACATCTTGTCCCAGGGGAAAATAGCGTGAAATCCTTCGCCATAATACTGGTCAGTGACAGTCCCGCCGAAAAACCTTTCCCATTTGACCGCTGCATGTCCGGCTTCTACATTGACGACAATCCGGCTCCAGAACAGCAGAATAGTGAACACCGTCACCAGCGCAATCGGGATGATATAGAACCGGTAACGCTGCCAGAAATACTTGATCTTTTCACGGTATTGTATCATGTGATCCCATACTGAAACGGAATGTTCGATTCCAAGAAAAATCATATACAACAAACGGCGCGGCGAATTTCCTGTTGCACAATCTTGCCATTTACCGCCAGACTGCACACATATCCCTCGTATACAGGAATCGTATGCAGCCTCCAGCTTTCAGTCCCGAGCCGGGCATGCTTATCTTCAAATACAAAATCACCGAGTGGAGAACTCAGCCCTTTGCCATGAGCCTTGGCCACGCTTTCCAACCGTGTCCACGCATGAAAGAACCGCCGATTTTCAGGTTCACGGTCGTCACCGTCCGATGGATTGCCATGATGCATCCATGACCAGAGACTTTCCGGGAACACACGAACAAAATCGCCGATCTCTACAGGCCTCTCCTGTTCGATATCAATACCTATACTTCCCTGCGTCGAAAGAGCGCACACAACGATCTCACCCGAGTGGGAAACACTGATATCGGCGTGTTCAATACCGTTGAGCTGCGGTCTGCCATAGTGATTTCTTTCGATACTGACTCCAGCGCCGGCGCCCGGCAACTCACCAACAAGCTCCGTCAAAAGACAGGCAGCGGCAAACCGCAGACGCCTGTCTGTCTCGCGGACAAAACGTCCTATACGCTGCGCCTCATTCTCCGGGAAAAAACCAGATTTCTGCCGTTGGAACTCCCGCGGACTTCCCGCCAGGTCTGTCCATAAAATGCGGATACAAGTTCCCGTCTTCATTCCGGAGCGCATTTCACCAAACATCGGGTGTTTCCGTTCAAGAGGTGCGGTATTACTTGTCGGCCTTTTTCTCGGCGGTTTGCTCTTTTGCGATCTTCACGCCTTTTTCATACTCTTCGTAATAATATTTGCGCATCTTCTCGGGATCGAAGTCCAAAAGCGTCCCGCCGCTTTCGAAGTGCTTTACGAACACCTTGCCAAGCGCATATGTGGATGCTGATGCAACCACCGACAACGAAACAGGGGCCGCAATCTGACCGATACCGGGAATGAACTTCATCAGACTGTAGACAGCGCCTGTTGCGAGTTTCGCCATGCCATAACCGCCGATGAACGTCCCTATCACCGACTTGCCCCATTCGTTGTTGAAGCTCAGGTTGTAGTTTTTGGCCAGTAAATAAAGCATCCGAATCTGCACACCGGACAATGCTACAATATCAATAATAGGAGGAACGATACCCGTTCCGAGGGCAACCAGCATATGGTTGCGAACGATTTTCTCTGCTTTTTCTTCCGGAGTCGCGGTTTCGTCGGGAGATTCTTCCACGATCTCGGCATCAACAGCCGCTTCATCCATTTTCACTTCAGCTTCTTTCACATCTTTCTCATTGGTCGCCATTATCGACTCCTTGCAAGACTTGTTAACAGTTATTAAGTAACGGGATTACTATATTTATACCGCTTATCTATTTGATGCAGCAAATATGTAAAAAATGAGCAGATAAAGACACCCTCACCCCATGTCCCCTCTCCCGTGAGCGGGCGAGTGGAAACCCCTTTTATATTTTACAATCCATTCTCTTTCATGTAGATATGGGTCTTCCCCTCTCTTTTCAAGAGAGGGGATCAAGGGGTGAGTTAAAACGTGCTGTTTAATCTCGATTAGCTTAATATTTTATATAAATCCTTCGTTCAACTTCCTAATCACACAAAAAAAATGTGTTACAGGCTTCAACCGCATCGATGTAGAGCCTCCTGCTGCCGTAGCGGCAAGAATATATCGATTCCAATATATGTGAGGTACTGCCGCCTGTCAAGGTGTATTTCCCCTTCGGCTTGATGGTACCGGGCGTTGTGTTGCCACGATCCTGTCCTTTCGTTTCAAAAACCAGCCGTCATTTCCGGTTCAGCTTGATTGCCCGGTTGTCCGCAACGATGTCCCCGGCTAATCATGAACCGCTCCCCTGGGGTTCACGGGTATCAACGATACGGCCGTAATCGAGGCGGTAAACCTTGTCGGCCTTATCGAAAAATTCCTGATCGTGGCTTGCGACAAGAACGACCTTGTTCAACTTTCGAAGTTCATTGAGTATGGTGGTATAGAAATACTCCCGGAATTGCGGATCCTGGTCGGCGGCAACCTCGTCGAATATGTATATCGGCCGGTCTTCCAAAAGAGAGACGATGAGCGCCAGCCGCTTCCTTTGTCCGGTTGAAAGATCGATACGTGAAAAAGCCCCCTTCCTGAATGTGGTCTTTAAATCCAGATTCATCCTGCGGAGAAGAGCATTTACCTCGAGGGGATTCACATCGCGCATACCGTATAAATGATCGAAGAGATGGAAACCGGAAAAGATAGCGGAGAAATTCTCGCGAACCATCTGACGGTTTTCATTCAATACCGGCTCATCATCAAGGATGAGCGCTCCCCTTTCAAGGGGATAGAGACCCGCTATCATTTTGAGCAGCGTGGATTTGCCGCTTCCGTTGCCGCCCACTATGAAAGCGATCTCGCCTGCACGAAACTCCATATCAATCGGTCCGACACAGAATACTGAATCTTTGTTCGAGTCACGATAACAGAATTCGGCTTTGACCAATTTTACATGTTTGATCGACTTCACCGGCGAGGCAGTCTCCATTGACTCTCGCGTATTGAGGTTTTGTTCGAGCTCGCCCAGTTTTTTGACCGCCACATTCGCCCGAGCCATTTCCGGCATCGCCTCCACAATATCCCCGATCGGGCTGATCATGAACAGGACGACGGTAATCAGCGATATCATTTCCTCATTCGAAATCGACTGGAGCATCGGCAGGAGAAATACAAAACTCGCTGTGACAAAAAACACAAACACCTTGGTGAGCAGATAGCTGCGCACATAGAGCCGGTTTGCGCCGACCTTGTCTTCGCGGGCTTCTTCCGCCTGCGGCTCGATAAAATTTTCGAAGAGATCCTTGCCGCGGAGATGGTTCATTTTTATTTCTTTTATGCCGTCGAGCAACTGCATGATGTAGTGGAAAAATTTCTTTTCATGACTGTACGCCTTGGAGAACAAGTTCTCCACTTCACCGGTTGCCTTCATGTAGACAACAACTGTGGTTATTGTCATAAAAAGATTTATATAAAAAGCAATCGGTGATATAATATAGAGATAGGCAAAGCAGAACAATAACATGATCGATGAACCGCAGGCTCTGAAAATGGGTTGTGACGCACGTGAGATGACGGTCGTGTTGTCGGAAAGGGTTATAAATACCTGAGAGGTCTCAAGCCGGTCAAAGACCAGCAGTTCGCTCTCACGGATACGTTCGGCGAGACGAACCCGAAAATCCTTCACAATCCGTTCGCCCATCTCCACCGACAATGTTAGGAGATTGTTGTTGCAGAAAGCATAGGTGACAACCGCCACGAGAAACATCAAGGCGTACCGGATCAGGTCTTCCTCGCCTTTCCGGTGTGACAGAGCCGCCGCATTGATGATAGCCACAATGGTACCGTTAGAGATACCGGAGAGAAAACTCATAAATATAATGTGCCATATCATGCCGCCCAACTTCTGCCGTAACAGCATGATATAGGGCATTTCAGCCAGGTTTCTGAAGAGATAGCTATGGATATGTGTTTCTTCGTTCTTGTCAGGCATGGATCTCACATTATTTTCATGATTTCGGTTGATGGGGAAACAGGTACTATTGCACTTTTATAGAAAAAACCGGGCCGGTCACTGTTTCCATTTCCGGTATGGGAATCCAGGGCAGCTGTTTGTTGAGCTGGCGCACCTTATCGCGCCACTTCCGGGCGTTTTCCATTTCCATGGCTGGTCTCTTTCTGACCGCTTCCACCCGCCAATAATAGGTTTTGCCGGATTTCAGCGTTTTTACCGCGGCATTGAACACAGCGCTGTCTGTTTCGATCATGGTGACATCGTTCAGCTTGTCAGCCGTTGCTTCGTGGACAGAATTCCAGGTAGGGCCAATATACACACGGTATGTGTCACCATAAAGGAATCCGGCCTGCCAGGAAAGACGTACCTGACCGTTTCCGGCAGCAACCGCAGTGTTGTCAGCGGGGAGCATGTCGGTGGGGCAACCGCTGATACGTCTCAGTGTATCGTTGAACAATTCCTCGACAGCAGCGATATTTTCGCCGGTGTTGGCAAAAATCATGACGAAGGTCCGGCCCTGCATGTAATACCCCGCCATAACCGAATATCCGCGAATGGACGAAATGCAGCCCCGCCAGGTTCCACGGTTGGACAAACGCTCCATCAGACCGAGGCCGTAGGAATCCTCCTCCAGCGTCGCGTCGGATAATAATGCCATCAGTTTGAGGGAACGCTTTGTCAGCAGGGTGTGTCCCTGAAAGAGTTCGCGGTAAAACCTGAACATATCAAATGGAGTTGAAACAACCGCATTCGCAGCCCCGAGGGCGGAAGGTTCGTAGACGGTGCAGTCTGACGGGATTCCGGACATGTGTTCATACCCGTTGGCAAAGGGAGCGGGGATTTCCGGGGTTGTGGCGAAAAAGCTGTCCCTCATGCCCAGCGGTTTGA
>JBAYHX010000143.1:0-7969 GCA_041665965.1 Candidatus Latescibacterota bacterium | reverse complement strand
CGGACATCCTTCCCCCGGATGGGGCAGGAAAACACTGTGGAGCAACAACTTCCATTTCCCCATTTGGGGGAAATGGATTGAGGGTTAGGGGGCTGAAGTAATAAAACATATCATTTTTTCGTTTCCAAAACGACTTTTGCAATTAGCTCACTCTTTTCAGAAATTTCACGAAAAAATGAAAAACAGACTTGCGGTTTTTTTTAATTACATGTATGATTTAATTCTTCTCCTGCAATCAATGTTTCTTTCACAGGTATAGCGGAAAGCGCCGCTGTTAGACTGTTACAAATATACATAGAAATTTTTTTCTGCGCTATGGGGTTCGCTTATGGATGATCAGACGCAACAGTCACTTTCGAATAAAACATTTGATACAACGCATCTCGTTATCAATAACCATGACAGAACTGTGCTTCGGGACCTGGCTTCCCGTGTTGCTGAACTTGCCTCGCGGCCTTGCGAGAAAGTAAAACGTGACCTCTGGTACCGTCACAATGCTCTTGAACCAACCAGGCCTCTCATTTTCTGTGACCCTGAACATGGCTGGAATGAAATCATCACGGAGCGAGATATATGTTGTTCCGGTGATATGGCCCGTTATTGGGAAACAATTCTGAGGAAAGAAATATTCTGGGGCGAAGAGATGGGTGATGACCGTGTGGTGCAGGATACATTTACTGTCCCATACATCCATACAGAGAGCGACTGGGGAATGCATGAAACAAAGATCGGAGGAAAAGACGGCGGTTCCTATATATGGGATTCCCCGTTGAAATCCTTTGACGATATCGAAAAAATCCATTTCCCGAAAATAACGGTGGATTATGCTGCAACAGAAGATATCCTGTCTCTCGCGAAAGAAATTTTTGGAAATATCCTTCCTGTTCGTGTCAAAGGATCGTGGTGGTGGAGTCTGGGCATGACCTGGACGCTGGTGAAGCTTCGCGGGCTGGAGCAGATCATGTTTGACGTCTATGATTACCCTGAAAAACTGAAAGAGCTCATGAATATTCTGAGCATGGGGACGCTCGCCAAGCTTGATCTCCTTGAAAAAAACAACCTTCTGAGTCTGAATAATGATGGAACCTATGTGGGTTCCGGTGGTTTTGGCTGGACGGCAGAGCTTCCGGGGGATGATTTCGAGGGAAAAGTGCGCACGATGGATATGTGGGGTTTTGGGGAAAGCCAGGAAACAATAACTTTTTCACCGGAAGCGTTTGCGGAATTCATATTTCCGTATCAACTGCCAGTGCTGGAACGATTCGGACTCAACTGTTATGGATGCTGCGAACCCCTTGATAAACGGTGGGACAGTGTGAAAAAAATACCCCGGCTTCGAAGGGTGTCTGTATCTCCCTGGGCAAACATCAGGGACATGGCAGAAAAACTTGAAAATAACTATATTTTTTCCATGAAACCCAATCCGGCTGAACTGGCGGTGCCAGTAGTGAATGAAGAACGTATCCGTAAGGGACTTCGAGAAGCGATTGGGGACACCAGAAATTGCATTACCGAGATAATTATGAAAGATAATCATACCCTTGGCGGAAATCCACTGAACGCGGTGAGTTGGTGCCGTATTGCTTTGGAAGAAGCCGATAAAAGCCGATAGTAAATAAGCTATAAATATTGATGAACAATGCAATGTGCGAATAAAATTTTTTTACGAAAATGATTTTAAAAATAATTATGATTTTTTACTTGTTTTTTTACTTAAGGGGTTCTACATTATTGCATGAAGGGATTGAAGAAAGAGGAACAATGATTTTTTTCTCAGTACGGAATGAGAGTAATTTATTTCAGGCTGTTAGACAAATACCAATGCCAAATTCCGGATATTTTTTATAAATAGATTATGACTTGTGTTTTTTGGGCTTGACAAGATTCTTTATAGTGTTTATCATTGGTCATTATTCATTCTGGGAAAATGGAAAACAATTAATTTTATCATTATTAATGTTAAAACGAAGCCATCAGGTCGGTCAAGGAGGTGAAAGTCAAACCTGCTGGATTTTTCCTTGTAGGATATTACGGTAATAATACTCCATGTGAATGGGAGAAATAGGCTGTCATCTCCCGGGAAGCGCACTTTCCTTTCTGGGTAATATGTGTGGAGGTTACATTGCGGAGATGTGTTAAATACTGTGCAATGATTGTGTTTCTGGCCGGACTTGTATCTTTATCGTTTACGAGTTCATCTGCAGCTAAGGTAAATGCGGTTGCAGATACGACATTTAATGCATGGCCGAACACAGTGTATTACTTTTTTGGCAAAAATCTCACGACTCAAATTTTGGGACCGAATGCCCCTTATTCCAATGTCAAGATTCACATTACGGCCGTTGATAGATATACTCTTTATGTAAACGGCACGAAGATAGGCACGGATGACAAATGGCAGACTGTCGAGACTTATACGCTTCCCTCCGGTACTTACGACGATCTTAATATTGCCGTACAGGTGGATAATTTCGGTTTGGGACACGGCAACGGCCTCATGGTGGATATCGAAGCTGGCCCTGACCGCTTTGGGACATCCACGTTAAAGAGACGATCAGGGACGGTGATAAAGTCTGGCCAGTCAGTCCTGACTGAGTTTCCGGCGCGGTGGTATTATTTCAACGGTGATATTGAAACCGCGTTTAATAGTGTGTATAAAAGGAAGGATTGGTATAAATTCGACAGGACCCTGTTCGATAATGCCGCCACACTCGGATTTAAGTGGGTAATGCTTGGTAAGATGGGCGATATCGGCTATATGCCGGATAATAGTGTGGAAATCGTTACCGGGTATCCAGGTGATATTGATACCGGTTCTCCGGCGAATGGCGGTATTTCGCTCAGAAAGATCGACGGGGAAGATATCGCGCTCAAGAAACCTGCTCAAGAGGAAAAAACAGTTGAGGGCGATCTTGCCACCGGGTATTCTTATAATGTAGATCCGGTCAGTTCGACCAAGCAGGTTGATCTTGAGCAAATCTATCGTGTCAATAAGATGGTTATTTATACCGGAGGCAGCAACCCAGCAGACTGGCCGAATAACTCGGTAAAAGGCTATGCGGCGCAAATATCCATTGACAGTTTTCGTTTTTCTGAAGTGGGTATTATCCACAATGTTGGGGTTACCAACAAGGATAATGGCGGCTATGATTATGCCGAGGTCAGTTTCCCTGATCAGGTAGCCCGATATGTACGCTACAACATTACAGAATCGAGGCTTTATTTCCCCAATATTGGTGAAATAATGGTCTATGGTACCGGATACACCTATAACGGGTTATTTGAATCTTCTGCTATTGATTTGAATTCTCCGACAACGCAGAAGAATTTTAAAACCATAAGCTGGACAGGGGACGTTCTTCCTGGTACAAAGATTGTTGTCCAGACTGCGACGAGATACCTTCTCGCTGATGGGACAACATATTCTGCGTGGAGCGACTGGAGCAAGGAGCATACCGAGAAAACTTTTGATTTCGATTCTCCTGAACCGGCCACCGAATTCAAATACAAAGTCACATTGTCAACCGACAATGTTGACAGGACTCCGGTATTTAAAACTCTCAATATTACCTATTCAAAGGTTGATCAGCCTCTTGCTTCCGGAAGATCTTCAATATTGCCGACAGCAGTGCCGATGGGAGCCGACACCAGTTTTGTCTATAAATTGGAATACACTCTTGCTTCGGGTACACCGGTGCAGGATATCAAAAAAGTTGTTATTTCAGTACCGAATTTTGCAGCAGTTGATTCGGTATTTAGTTCCGAATTCAACAAACTGGTTCCCTTCACTTCTTATTCAACGAGTGACAGTCTCTATGTTACGTTGAATGATTCTCTTGTCAATTCTGACAAAAAGAGTCCGGATCTTCTGAAAATTTATCTCAGAACCAATCTTTTGGTGAGCCAGCACGATTTTATCTCTCAAGTGTACAATTCTCGAAACAACGATGGCGCTGGAGGCATAAGTGTCTGGCAAAATACTGATGAATCTTGGACGGTCAGCACAAATACCGTTCTGCCTTCGTTATTGACCGATGTAAAAGCCTTACCGAAAGCGTTTACGCCTAATGGAGACAATATCAACGCTTTCACGGTTTTTGAATTCACGCTTGCTAAGGTTGAGGCGCCGGTTAAAATAAAAGTATTCAGCACCGATGGCACATTGGTCAGAGCGTTGTTTGACGGGCGACTTTCTCCTCGTGACTACCGGGTTCCAGATGGTCCAACCGGCCTTAAAACCGGAACTGTCGCTGATGCTAAAAAGCTTCCCGGATACTGGGATGGGAAAAACAAGGATGGAGATCTGGTACCGCCTGGAATTTACATTTATCAAATCATAGTTAAGACCGATGAAGGCGAAAAGAGTAAAACCGGTACGGTGGCAGTAGCATATTAATGGTTCTCCAATGGGTAGTGTACAGTATCCTAGTTGATATTACATAAAACAATACTCGATATTAACTACAAAAAAATTGGACGGGTAAATAGGATATGGTAAGTAAAATGGGGAAGAAATTACATGAAAAGGGTCATAAAGGTAAGCTGAATTTTGTTTTGGCTTTCGCTGCTGTAATGGCGGTATCCCTTTCCCAAACAGCTCATAGCGCCTTTTTTGACACAGCCGGTAAAAGTGCCCGCCCGATGGGGATGGGGGAAGTTTTTCTGGCCTCGGCCGGGGATGCTTCAAGCTATTGGTACAATCCTGCCGGGCTTGCTAAATTTGAAAAAAAGCAGGTAGGTTTATCGTACGGCATTCCGATTGCAATTGTTTCTGATTTGAACATTTCGCAGGTTAATTTTGTAACCCCGCTGGGAAAAGGAAGTGGATTGGGATTTGGCATTTCTTACGGCGGGATAGATGTAGCCAGCGATATGGTTATAAGCGGCGGTTATGCCAAGTCTATAACTGATAAATTCGCTCTTGGCGGCAACGTCAAAATTATGCGTTGGTCGGTTGATGGACAAAAAGACGTGTATAACGGCGGCAAAGTTGACGATGATATTTCCAAAATTTCATTCTCCCTGGATCTTAGCGCAACATATGCGCTTGGTGAATTATTCGGATTGGGTACATTTTCTACAGGTGTCTATATCAAAGATGCTATAATGCCCAATATTTCCGAGTCGGGTGATGATGGTGGGAAGCTCCCTGTTGAGCCAGGTATCGGCCTCATGATGCAGAGAGAGACGTTGCTTGTAGAAATTGACGCATCTCATGCAGGTGATAATACACTTTTCAAAGCTGGTGCTGAAGCAGGAATCCCCGGATCGAATTTAAAAGTTCGTGCCGGTGCCATCTATGGAAGCGATTTCGAGGATGATACTGAAAAGCTCGATATTGACCTAGGCTTTGGTTATGGTTTTGGATCGATGATTTTTAATTATTCATATAACATTCCATTAGAATTTAAATCTACTGACGGAAGGCATTATATATCTTTTGGATATTCTTTCTGATCTTAAGATTTAATGGAGTATGGAATAGTTAGAAAAATCTGCCAAATAAGCTTGGTAATCGGCTTTGTTGATGTAGGCAACTGTTATGTAATATCTTGAATTGTGCTTTATATTATCTGATGAGAGGGTGGTTTATCTTATAGTTTTTAGAACAGTATTGCATTTGAACCACATGAGAAGATAAGATAATAATTTCACCCCTATGTGTTTGAATATTTAGGGGAAAATCATGAATCATGTTGAGTATCTGGAGAGCATATATTGTATCATATGATATCTTAACTGTAAAAATCTTAAGATACGTACAAGATAGTGGTCAGGGTGAATGAATTACCGCTATTTGTTATGATATATAGTGTTTAACAGAAAAAGGTAATAAGTGTCCCTCAAAATCATTATAAGCTGTGTTTCTGGGGATTAAGTCAAGTTATTGACATCTATTATCAATATGATCGATTCGGGGAATCGATAGCATGAAGTCCATTCATGATTAACCTTTTGGTGATGATGAGGTTAGTACCAATATACATGCTGGTAATCTTGGAAAAATCCTGGATAAATAATTCATCACTCTCTAATCAGAGGCGATTCGATAATGTATAAATGGGGAAAAAGAATGGCTAAAGGAAAATTGCTAAAGAGCTGGGTGCTTTTTTTGGCAGGTGCAGCGATGTTAATTATGGCTGAATCGGGTTATTGCCAGTTGCTGTTCAAATCTGGATCGGAAGCGGAGTATTACGGCAAAAATGGTTATAACAAGTACGGTCGATCGCTCATAAATAAACCTGCAAACCCAAAATATGACGATTTCGGTAAATACATCATGGATGGGGTTGGAATTTTTTCCTGGAATGAAGAAAAGCGTCAATCAGCAGAAACCATAGCTAGTAGCGCTTATAGTTCTATATCAAAACAGAATGCAAGCGATGTTGGTGAATATTACCGCGCTTATCTAAATAATTTAGTTGTGGTCAATGAAAGTTCGAAAAGTTTTTCAAGCCGTCTGATAGTAGGCGATCAGGTGAATGTAAAATTTTCCCCGTTAACTCTTGATATGGCAGCTTTGAATGGTGTAAGATGGGATATGAATTTTAACGAAAATAATTTAACTTTCGTTTCCTCGCGTGCTGATATTCCATTGTGGTTACCGAGCGAATTCAATAATGTTCCGGAAACAACCCGTCTTTTCCCCGTTTATCTTACAGGTGGTCATTTCAGCAGACAATTCGGTATTTTTAACGTTGCAGCAAACTACGTAAACACGTATAAATCAGATAGCGCTATTAAACGGACATTAAGCGCCAATAGTCTTTTTTCAGATATCTCTGATTCAATAACAGGGACCATGCCGGAGTCTATCGGTGATGTAGTTTACCCGGAAGAAGTTAATTTACTTGTTGTAAAATTCGAAGATGGAAGCAGGTTTGACAGTAATAATGGACCACGTATATACGATTTGTATCCAATTGTTGAGGGTCAGCCAAGAAAAGATTTACTTGTAGGAATAACACGTGGAAACTGGCAGAATGATTTTTATGATGTCAGGAAGCTTACAAATAATCCTGCTTTGGATTTTTATGAAAATACATACATGCTTGATCCGGAACGTATACCTCAATATAAAAAATTTACAGATGCCCGTCAGGCTTCAACTTTAGTTTTACCTGAAGATTATATAATGCTTAGAAAATCAGTATCAGATCCTATTAAAGATTTTGGATCATATACTGGTACAGTAAATAAATATTTTGAAGTGAATAGCAATGATTACCTGTTATTTTGGTTTGAAATACCAAAAAAACAAGGGAAAAATTCTTCGGGAGTAACAGCAGATGTACCTATTGAGAATGTCGAATTCAAAGCAAAAGTTGCAAATGATTATAAGATAAGTATGTCAGAAGTTTATAAGGATCAAAACCAGCCTACATTGGGCAATCAGATGGCCAAGTATTATTATGTTGTTAAAGAAGCTCCGGGAAATATAAAAGATTTATCAAATATGGATTGGATTTCATTCAAGTATGGTATTCAATTGGCTGATATGATTATGGGTATCAGGATTGAGTCTAATATTAAAGGATTCAGTTTATTAGCCGAATTCAATAAAAATTTGAATTTCCGACAGTACCCTCATTCTCTTGCTCCTAAATACAGTGAAGACGCAAATGCATATTATATAAATGTAAAAAAGGAATTTAATAAGTTTACTATCGGTACAGAATACTTTAATATCGATCCAGACTATTCAACATCATTCCATAATGCCGATCCAGCGTATCGTTCGATGCAGGAAGTCCCTTATTCGTCATGGTCTTCTCAATTCCTGGCGGATTATTCGACTCGTGGCGGCGGTGGCAATTCTCCAGTAATCTCATCACAGTATATGAACAATACGATGATTATCGATACTGTCGATGATAATGATGATAAAGACATATATCCTGATTTCCATCTTTATTCATCTGTAAGAGATATGAATGGTGTTTTCCCTGGATTGGATGCCAATGGCGAT
>JBAYHX010000142.1:0-8077 GCA_041665965.1 Candidatus Latescibacterota bacterium | reverse complement strand
TCGATTTCTTTACGGGTGACCGGGCCGCCATTTTTTTCGAGGACGGATTTGAAACCCATAAGGAACATATACGCTTTTTCTATAATATCATCGCCGGTTTCATGCGGCTTACGGGTTTCTATCATTTCCTGGATCGCAAGCTGCAGGGCGTTCCAGGTATTATAACGGAACCACCCCGGATTTGCGGGAATTTTTCCCTCGAAATCGCCATGTACATCACCCAAAAGACGCATATAGGCGTTGCCGTCCATACCACCCTGGAGGTGAAGCTGGCCATAGAAACAGGACCCGTTCAGGTTTTCATGGACATAACTGATCGCCCCGGGAGCTGTTCTCCAGTCCGGAGTCAGGTATGACGCCGAAAGACACTTTCCGCGGCCTTTTTTCCGTTCATTCCGTAATATGGCAGCGATGTAATAAATACCGTGGACGCCGTGGCTGTAATAATCGCTCATGGAATTATGAGCCACATATCCAAGGATGGAGGGCATGAGCGCAGCTTTCGTCTGAAGATCTCCTACGCTTTCGGTGAATTCCCATGTTGAGTTGCTCATGAGCGGTGCGCCGCCTTTCTGGGCATTTTCGATAATCATTTTCCCTTTTTCGATCGAAGTGCAGTAAGGACGGTTTACAAAAGTCGGCATGCCGGCTAAAAGGAAAGGTTTTGTGATGAGATGATACAATGAAACCGCGGGAACGGCATCGACATAGATACCGTCAACGGCGCCGACCATATCTTCCATGTTTTTGACAGCGGTCACGCCGGGATATTTATCCGCAAATTGTTTGGCAAACTCGGGCCGGAAACTCCAGACTTTGGTGATGATCATTCCGGTCGTCCGCATCTTGCCCGGGGTGGGGTTCATGGTTTCTCCCCATATCTGGTGCGCGTGGCTTCCATGCGCGACAACCATTCCCAGTTCGACAAGATCGGATGGATTCTTTTGAACATAGGGCGGGCGTTTTTCTGCCGCTTCCGTTTGGGATAGCGAGGAGAGAGCCAGAGCCCCTGCGCCGAGCGCAATACCTTTTCTGATGAAACTTCTTCGTTTTTCCATTTTATATCCTTTTTAAAAAAGAATTAGAACCTTCACTGAGTTGAAGAACTAAGTATACATTGAACAGTTTGGCAAATAAAGGAATAAATCTCTATGTTCCATTAACTAAAGCCGAGAGTATTCGCTTTTTTGACCGATTAAAACACTTTTGTAATACCACCTGTTTTCCCAGCCAAGTATAGATGAAAGATATTTTACCGCGGGATTATTTTGGATACTCCGCTATTTGCGTTGAAAAGCTTTATCCTGCGAATATTCCGGGATAATCTTTTCTTTCGTGCATTTCGTGGTTCATTAATTGTAGTCTGGTATTATCCAAAAAAAACCCGCTGAGAAGCGGGTTTTTAAGATTTATTGGACCAGTTCTTTATTTTTTGAAAAGTACCCTGCCAAACATCCAGGGGGTATGAAAACTTGGACGAAGGGGCGGGTTGAATGCGGCGTACCATGTATCTTTATCGTTGGTTGTCGGATGTTCTATACGATAGAACCCGATCCGCCAGGACTCTCCGTTTTTAGGCGGGATATTCGGCGCGGTCCACATTTCCTCAAACGGGAACGCCAGTTCTATTGTCCAGAACTTGTCATTCGTTCCTCTGTCTTTTCCATTGCCTTCAACATAAACGGCGTGTTTCATGGCATCGCTGAAATTCCATTCCAGCCATACTTTATAGAAACCATTGTATTTTGGCCCCTGATTCAGGACGAACAGGTCAACCTTCTTATTAATCGGATTGATTTCATACTCATAGTAGCTATGGCTTTTACTTTCAGGATCGATGAATACCTCAGCTACTTCTTCGCCCCAAAGCGGATCTTCATCATTTGTCAGGGTTGCCCATGCATCAGGATCTTCGAAATAGAAGCCGACATAGAGAAATTTGTCATCCCAGAGCACTTTAACCGTGGATTTCAAAGGAACATCTTTCCCTGTATTTGCCTCGGTAAGTCTGGCTTCCGGCGCCCCGGTCCAATCCGACTCGTTAAGCTTGCCGTCAATAGTTATGGCGCCGGTGGTTCTTTTTGCGGTATATGTTCTGATATCATCCGCATTCGCTGGCCGGGCGGGGATGATTACCAGAAACAGCATGACCGATAGAAAACTCACAAGATGAGTTATCATCCTGCGAAAGAAAACCATTTTTGACATTGCATATCCTTATGTGATTGTGTTTCATACGTACATACAATATTTCAGGGGCGACACCGATAAACGGTGCACCCCTTTACGTTTTTTATGACAGATATTTTTCGAAATTCTTGAGTTCTTCCGCTGAATACGGCTCCTCGAATGTGCTGTCGGTTGGTTCCTTCCCTTTTTTGGCAGCAAGCGATATTGGGAATAATTCCCATCCCTCGACTTCGTCACGGGTTACCGGACCTCCCTTTTTTTCAAGGGTCGATTTGAAACCCATGAGGAACATGTATGCTTTTTCCATAATGTCATCGCCGGTCTCAAACGGTTTGCGGGTCTCTATCATCTCCTGAGTCGCGAGCTGCATGGCATTCCAGGTATTATAACGGAACCAGCCGGGATTTGCGGGAATTTTACCCTCGAAATCACCGTTTCTGTCGCCCAGAAGACGCATGTAGGCGTTACCGTCCATACCGGACTGAAGGTGAAGCTGGCCATAGAAATATGACCCGTTCAGATTTTCATGAACATAGCTCACCGCTCCGGGAGGTGTTCTCCAATCCGGGGTTAGATACGACGCCGAAAGACACTTCCCGCGGCCTTTTTTCCGTTCGTTTCGTAAAATTGCCGCAATGTAATAAATTCCATGAACTGAGTGGCTGTAGTAATCGCTCATGGAATTATGAGCGACATATCCAAGGATGGAAGGCATCATCGCCGCTTTAGCCTGAAGATCGCCCACGCTTTCGGCAAATTCCCATGTTGAACTGCTCATCAAAGGCGCCCCGCCTTTTTTGGCATTTTCGATGATCATTTTTCCTTTTTCAATCGATGTGCAGTAAGGACGGTTCACAAAAGTCGGCATCCCTGCAAGGAGAAATGGACGGGAAACAAGATGGTAGAGGGAAACGGCCGGCGCGGCATCGATGTATACACCATCCACAGTTCCGACCATATCTTCCATGTTTTTAACGATGGTTACTCCGGGATATCTTTCTGCAAACTGTTTGGAAAACTCCGGACGGAAGCTCCAGATTTTGGTAATAACCATTCCGGTCGTTCGCATTTTTCCCAGTGAAGGATTCATGTTTTCTGCCCATAAATTATAGGCATGGCTTCCATGGGATACAACCATTCCCAATTCTACAAGATCGGACACATTCTTTCGTACAAAGGGAGGACGCTTTTCCGCCGCTTCGGATTGCGAAAGCGAAGAAAGAGCCAGAGCCCCTGTTCCGAGTGCGATACCTTTTCTGATGAAACTTCTTCGTTTTTCCATTCCCCATCTCCTGAAAAAGAATTGAAACCTTCACTAAGTTTAAGAATCTAATATACATTGAGCTGTATGTTAAATAAAGAGATAATTTTAAAAATTGCGTTTTTGAAAGTGTGGAGTATTATCTTTTATCTTGACTATTCATATTCAAAATGATATTTTTCCCGATTAAAATCAGTTTCGCATGTAAGTTTCTAACATGAGAATGCTGTAAACGATACATATAATAATGTGATGATGAAAAAATTCATTTAATTTTAATGAAGAGGATTGCCATGAAACGCAGAACATTTTTAAAAGGGATTGGAACTGCGGCTGTACTGCCTGCAGCGGGATGTTCGGTCATGAAGAACGGCGGTTCCGGAGCGAAGGGTTCCATTCAGCGCCGTGTACTGGGGAAGACCGGAATCGAGGTTTCCATGTTTGGATTCGGTTCCCATTTGAACAAGGAATGCCAGGCAAATCCCAAACTCCGCGACCGTATGATAAAAACCGCTTTTGACGGCGGGGTTAACTTTTTCGACGTATATGATCACAGCGGGTTTCTTCAGTTCGAACCCATGGGGAAAAGCCTTAAGGGATTCCGTAAAGATGCGATCATTTCAGCATGCATTGTTTTTGACGACGATAAAATGCAGGCTGAAATCGACGGCGCCCTGGTGAAATTCCAGACCGATTACATCGATTGTTACCGTCTCTATTCGTTGAACGAGAAGCGTGTTGAAATTCTGACAAAAAATAAAAAAGCCGGCAAGATACGTGCTATCGGGGCAGTAAGCCATGATACCGCAACAATGATGAAATATCTTGATGATTACGGCGACTCTCTGGATTATGTAATGGTACCGTTCAATTTTCATCATAACAACGGGTATTTCTCGGACCCGAAGAACTATTCCGAAAACGATTACTCGGCGCTGATTCCCCGATGCGAAAAGATGGGTGTCGGAATCCTTGGCATCAAGCCTATGGGAAGCGACAACATGATTGTCCTTGCAAAAAAACAGGATATGTTGAAAAAGGGAAATGTTCACATTGCCAAGGCCATGCTTCGGTATGTTTATCAGTTCCCTGAGATAGATTGCACCATGCCGGCGATGAATACCATGGAAGAAGTAAAAATTAACCTTCAATCCGCTCATACTCCGGCCATCTCAGCCGAGGAAAAAGAGTTGCTCAATAAATTGAGCGAAATGGCGCATGCTACCAAAGGTGCCTATCTGCCCGATCATTATCGCTGGCTTGAAAACTGGGCAACAAAACAGGTATGAAGTTTATAGTGCTATAGTAGTTTAAAATGTATACGGTTAGTATCATTCAGTCCCTCTTTTTCAAATAAAGAGGGACTGAATATCTGCAAATACTATTTATTAATGCTCTCTCGCCAATGCTAATTTTACTATGTCTCGGAACAAATTCATAAAAAATATAGCTTATTTGGAAATATTTTACGTTTTTTCCTTGACAATACGGTATAATTGACCTATACTTGGCACTCAAACAAGTTTTCCCCCTTGCAGTAACTCTTTTCAGGGAATATCACATAAAACGCTTCCACTTTTCGGTCATCCAAATTTTCTCGTCGGAATAATGCATACTTTTTTAAATCCGCGGAATTGGTTACACATAATAAACATGATAACATTACTTTAACAATCCCCATCACCTCTTTGTCAAATGCCAAGTATTTTATTTGGTGCTTACTTTGAGTCAACCCAAGAAGGAATCACAAACAATGGACATTGTCGAATTAAAGAAAATGACAATTTCCGAGCTTACAGCTTACGCTAAAGGTTTCAACATCGAGAATATAACCGGTCTGAAAAAAGCGGATATCATCTTTAAGATCATTGAAGCGCAGACTCAACAGAACGGTCTTATTTTTGCTGAAGGTGTTCTGGAAGTTCTTGATGACGGATATGGTTTTTTACGGTCGCCGTCATACAATTATATGCCCGGACCGGACGATATCTATGTTTCCCATTCACAAATCAAACGATTCGATCTGAAAACCGGCGATACGGTATCAGGTCAGATTCGCCCTCCGAAAGATACTGAGCGATATTTCGCGCTTCTCAAAATAGAGGCCATCAATTATGGCTCTCCGGAACTTGCGAAAGAGCGGATATTTTTCGATAATCTTACTCCTATTCATCCCGACCGCAAGTTCAATTTGGAAACGACGCCTACCGAAGTCAACATGAGGATCATGAATCTCCTCTGTCCGATAGGTTTCGGCCAGCGTGGTTTGATTGTTGCCCCGCCTTTTACGGGGAAAACCATGCTCATTCAGAAAATTGCAAACGCTCTTACTACCAATCATCCAGCAATAAAGCTTATCGTTCTTCTTATCGACGAACGTCCTGAGGAAGTTACAGAAATGCAGCGCGCTGTCCGAGGGGAAGTCATTTCTTCCACTTTCGACGAGCCTCAGCAGCGTCATGTTCAGGTAGCAGAAATGGTCATAGAAAAAGCAAAACGCCTTGTCGAGCACGGCAACGATGTTGTTATTCTCCTCGATTCCATAACCCGTCTCGCACGTGCTCACAATAACGTTATTCCTCATTCAGGGAAAATTCTTTCCGGAGGAATGGACGCCAATGCCCTGACCTGGCCGAAAAAGTTTTTTGGCGCTGCCCGTAACATCGAGTTCGGCGGCAGCCTGACCATAATTGCCACTACGCTTATCGAAACCGGTTCACGGATGGACGAAGTTATTTATGAGGAATTCAAAGGCCGTGGAAATATGGAAATGGTCCTTGACCGTAAACTGTCCAACCGCCGTATTTTCCCTGCAATGGACATCAAACGTTCCGGAACCCGTAAAGAAGAACTCCTTCTTACCGAGGGAGAGCTCAACCGCATCTGGATTCTCCGCCGTGTTATGGATCCGATGGGCACTTCAGAATCAATTGAGTGGCTGCTTGAAAGAATGCGTGAGACCAAGAGCAACAAGGATCTGCTGGAAGGCATGAGCGCGATGGTATAAGATTTTCTTTAGTCATTTTAAAGGAAATCGGCCCGGTTCTTTTCCTGTCAAAGGCACAATCTCTCCGGTATACGTATTTTGAGATGTATTCCTCTAATTATGTATGTTCCTTAATTCTCGCGGACGTAGGACTATATGCGTGAACTGCTTGTATTTTTTCTTATTTCTGTCTTGTTCCCGTTATTCCCGAATGGCGCAGCCGCTTTTGGAAACAAAGAGAACTACCGCACTCTTTCCCTTCAGGCGTTGGAAAAATTAAAAACAGTACAGGCAGAACCATTCAAGCGAACTTCAGACCCTGACGCCCAATGGTTTCCTGATGCTGGTTTCGGACTCTTCATGCACTGGGGAATTCACAGCGTTGCCGGAATACAGCCATCCTGGGCGATGATCGAGGGATACCCGTACGGCACCGACCGCAGGGAATTCTGGGGTAAGGGATATTATTCCCTCCTGACGAAATTCAATCCGCAGAACTACGATCCCGACCAGTGGATAGCCGCAGCGAAGGCTGCCGGTATGACCTATGCCGTCCTCACCGTAAAACACCATGACGGCTATGCCCTCTGGCCGAGCGAATACGGTAAGATAAGCACAAAGCAGTACATGAATGGCCGCGATCTCATCCGTCCTTACGTGGAAGCCTGCCGCAAATACGGTCTTAAAGTCGGCCTCTATTTCTCCGTGGCAGACTGGGGCTATCCCGGCTTTCCGGTGAGTCTGGTATATGGGCAGCCCAACAAGAATACCCGTATGCCGGAGCAGGACCGGGTTTTTGAAGAGCAATTCGAAGCTTATTCGGTCGGCCAGTTGAGCGAAATCCTCACCCGCTGGGGGAAGATCGATCTTCTCTGGTTCGACGGCGGAGGGTATAAGTGCAACAATCAAATACTGGCCTGGATGCGACAGATCCAGCCGCACATAGTCATAAACGACCGCTTGGATGGCCGCGCCGGCGATTACAGCACTCCGGAAGTAAATATGCCCGATGAAGCCCCGGACGGTTGGTGGGAAAACTGTGTCATCTGGAGCGGCCACTGGGGATATTCCCCCGATATGGTCATTGAATCCAGCGCCTGGGTACTTGAAAAACTTGCTATAATCCGCTCATGGGGCGGGAACCTTCTTTTAAATATCGGGCCGGCGCCGGACGGCACCATGCGCCCCGGTTATTATATCCGTACGCAGGAACTCGCATCGTGGATGACGCACAGCAGGGATTCTCTGATCGGAGCCGGGCCGGTGCGGAACTGGAAAAAGTTCAGCCCGGTGCCAGTCACCCGACGTGAGAACATATGGTACCTCCATATTTTTCCCAAAAACCGCGGGCCGGTCGATATCCAGAATGTTCCTGAACCGGAAAAGGTTACGCTTCTCCGAACAGGGAAGGGGGTGCCTTTTATCTGGGAAGGAAATAAACTGACGCTTACTTTATCCGTGGATATGCGAACCGGCCTGGACGACGTAGTCGAGCTTACCTGGAAAGAAGAACCAAAGAGATAAAAGGAATAGGGAAATCCACTGGTGAGAATTCCCCTTTTCATCGAGCTAATTGCAAAAGTCTTTTTTTGAAGGCAGCCCCTTTTCTGTCCTCCGGACATCCTTCCCCCGGAGGGGGC
>JBAYHX010000141.1:0-8104 GCA_041665965.1 Candidatus Latescibacterota bacterium | reverse complement strand
CGCTGATATCATCCAGAGAAACCTGATTGCCAGCGGGCTGTATAAAGGGAGTGATGAACGAAGCCTGCGCGCTTTTTGTGCCAATATCCGCGCCGTTTTGCTGCGCCCGCACTTCCCAGAGGTATTTCGTTGCATAGGAAAGCATTGTTCCGGTTTGTGGATACTGGTAGGTTGTACCGGTAACATTCGCGGTATGCACCGCAGCCCCGGCATCTGTTGTAATGGTAATTACATAGGTTATTCCTTCACCCCTGTTGCTCAGCGCATTCCAGGTAAACGTTGGAAATATAGTCTCGATTCTTTCATTGATCGGACTGACAAGCGTGATTTGTCCCTCGGCAGGAATGGTAAACCGCCTTACTTCCGAACCTTTTCCATAAGGGGTACCGTTGGCGTCGACAGGCAGTACCTTCCAGGAATAGGTCTGGCCGAGTTTCAATTCCTCACCGTCATAGGTCCAGCTGGTGTCCTGTATTTTCGGAGAGGTGTATGACCATCGTGTTCCTTCCTGAAAAACCGATACCATAAAACTTGATGCGTCCCCTCTCCATCGGAATTCCGGAGTAAGTACAGGGGAGGAGAAATCGTTTTCGGGGGAAATAAGCACAATCTCTGAAACAGGGATTGTAACTGTTTCCTGGGTGGGAATACCGATGGGAAGTCCATTTTGATCGGTGACCTGAATTTTGATATAGTATAGTTTGCCGGGAGTGAGCGCAGGGGCATCAGGGGGATAACTGAAACTGGTCAACGTCTGCCCGCGGCTTATATATCCCCGTTTGAAATCCGGATTGTCAGCTATCGTAACATCATATAGAACTGAGCTCCCTCCTGCCTGTGCAGGGGTCCAGGAAAATGCCAGGGGTTTGAATAAAATCGGTTGGTTTATGTTCGACGGCACAAACCGTACCGTGAACTGCCAGATATCGCTTTTTCCCTCATTTGTAGAACCGATAAACCGTCCGGTTCCATCAAAAGCCTGAACCTGCCAGCAGTACCTTCGTCCGCTGATCAGCTCTTCACGGGAGGTGCCGGGATCGAAATCAATCGATGGATTTGTCCAGTCTGTTACTTTCCAAATCGGTATCCGCCGGACCGCTTCTTCCTGATTTAGTGAAGCCCCATTTTCGGAAAACATTTTCCAGACTTTCATTGTATAGAAAATACGGATGGTTTTTCCCAGCTGAGAAAGATCCGAGATCTGAGGCGCCTGCCAGGTGAAACGGGGAACCGAAACCGCATCTTCGGCCATGTTTACCGGAGCGACCAGCTCGGGAGGCCCCGGATTACGGATTTGGATAGTGGCGGTGATCGGGTTGACCTCATTGTCGAACGATTGCCCGTTGCTGTAATGCCCATGCAGGGTAAATGACATGGTGTATGTACCTTCGGGGAGGAATCCTATCCGGAGAACTTCGTCCTTGAAAGCAGTGCTCCATTTTCCGCTTACATAGTTCCCGCCGCCGGAAACCAGAGTATTATCCACTATCATTTTTTCACTGGTGTGAAGCGGATTATTCCGACGGATGTAGCGGCTGCTTGAACCAATAAGATAGATTTTGGCAGGAGATGCTCCTGTTCCGATGATGTCCGGATACCGTGTGGAGCCGATATGGATGTAGATTTCCGCAAAGGTTATGGAAAGAGTGTCCGATGGTCCGGTCGAAGGATTGTCGATAGGCAGCCACCAGACATTGCTGTAGGATATCAAGTCATCGATGGTGAACGTAGCAGTTTCTATAATATCGAAACTGAATCCGGTTATCGGATTAATTGATCCGGACATCATGACCCTGGCTTGCACCGTCGAGGGTATACCCGCCAGTATGACTGCTAGAGACAACCCGGCGATGAGCCTGATGATTAATCTCATATGTTTCCTCCCCTGGAAAGAAACGCTTCCATGAAAAATGGTTAAACAAAAGATAGTATTATCTATAATGGTAGTGGCAGAAAGCCTTTACATCAATGATGAAAATGCACCGCCAAACCGAAACAATAAAACTATGAAAAAAAGGTACTAAATATACTGTATTTTACTCAATGACGGCAGGAGAAACACAGGTTAAACAAAATAAATGAAACGTATTTGTCAAGGTAATTCTTTATTGCAAGGATTGCATATAAAAGACTTTCTATGTAATATATAGATATGCTTTTGTAATAAAGTGACGTCAATCACTTTATTTGAATTACTATCAATACCCTCTCGCCTGCACTCTCAACTGTCCAAGGGCATTGTGTTCGCTTCCGCCTTTCAGAGCAGCCGAGAACAGAACTCCGGGAGTGTTCCCTGTGCGGCGTATGATTTCCTCCGCCACCTCCATCTGGAGCGCCCAATATACCTGGTTCATCACCGGACCGGAGGTCGGGCAGACTTTCTGATCGAATCCCTGTACGGCAAAGAGGCCATAGGTGTCGCAGCACCGGCCAACATGGAGAAGGGTGCTTTTCGGAACAGTTCTGCCATCGGGAATTCTGCCGTCACGGATCGCCGGGCCCATGGAATAGATTTTCGCGCCGGAAGCCTTGAACTGGTCGAGATATTTAAGATCGACATCATCGTTGGGTTTGGAAAGTCCCATGATGACAACATCCTTAGCGGTAAGTTTCACCGGATGTTTGGGTTCGTCCGAAATCGTTTTGTTGAGCATCAGCCCGCTTCTGCGCCCCAGCGCTTCGGTGGCGAGCCCGACATAATAGCGGCTGTAGTAATAAACCGAACCGCCGGAAAGAACCGCATCGACCGCCGCTTTGGCGATTTTCCTGATATCCCCGATTTCCCCGCCGATCATTTCGATCTGCTGCATGACCGTCTTATAGTAATTATCCATGAGCGGCTCGCTCTGGTTGACCCAGGCTGTCTTTTCACCCAGAGCCGGCTCATCGCCTTTTACCTTGCCTGTGTAGCCGTCCGCGGCAAGCACCCGGCAGGCATCGGCCAGAATCATCCAGTACTCGACCATGCCGAGTATCCCCGAAAACGGCCCGATCGGAGCCGGCTCACCGGGCATGTAAACTTCGCCGTCCACCGAAGTGATGTTCGTTTCGATCCAGATTTTGGAATAGGGACGGAGCCTGCGTTTTTCCACATCGGGGACCAGAAGTTCTGCGCCTTTTACATCTCCGCCCCAGGGAGCGGGCCCGCTGATGACAAAAATATCCTTTTCGGTCAGAACTTCGTACTGGCCAGAAAAACGGTTTGCGAGCAGAAGATCGCCCTTTTTGGCTTTCTGGGGATTGAAATCGTTGAAAATTATTTCCGGTTCGCCGTTACGGCCGGGGAACTGGTCGTTCTGGGTGGAATGCCCGGTATCCCAGACACTCCAGCACTGGCCGCCGTTCCTGACAGTTCGCGCGACAGCGTACGAAGCCTCGAGGAGGTTTTCGGACTGGGTCTTACGGATCCAATCGAGCTTGATTTTTACTTTCTGAGAATACTGAGCATACAACCCACATCCCTGCTGCATTCCACCGGGTGCATTCATCCCGAGCGTTCCCTGCCCGGCGACGGGGCCTTTTTGTCCCAAAGACTGCTGGCCGAGGACTTCTTTCGCAATTCCCGCGGCTCCGGCCAAAGATAGCGGGATCAAACGGACTGCTTCACGGCGTTTCATAGGATTTCCTTTCCCAGAGGTGAAAGAGTAAAGTCGGTAAAAAATTATCTATTGTTCGGAGGTATAAATATTTAATCTCTCGCAAAGTACGCAGAGTAACTAAAGAAAGGAAATACTATCAGACATGATTTACATGATTTACACGATTATAAATTTTTTTTTAATTCTATCCTCTTTATCATGTTAATCCTGTCTGATATTTCTTCTTATTCTTCGCGGACTTTGCGAGAAATATTTTCAAGACGAGCCGGTTACAACGGTTCATTTCCCCGGTTCATGGATTGTATGTCACATTCATCATACTTATCGGACCAAGAACACCCCGTGCATTTCTCGCCCGAACCTCCAGACAGTTCTTTCCGGCTTTGAGCGCCCAGAGCCAGACAGGCTGTTTCTGTTCCACCCATTTGCCGTCGTTCAGACGGACAAGGAATGTGTCGAATCCGGGAGTGAACGTATTCACTTCGACATTCAGCACCCCGCGCTCGGCGGTTTCGTTGAGATAGAGCTCGGACTGGTTGAGAGGCTCGTAAAAATCGAGTGCGCGGTTCGAATAGGTCTGATACTCGTAGCGTTTGGGGAATTTCTCGTCGTAATAGTTCAGAAAGCCGCTCCATCCCCACATGGTCGCCCCGGTATGAACCGGAACAGGCACCGGGTGGCTGAGAAAATCGTTGCGGGGGATGATCCGGAAATGACCGATAATCTCCAGGATATGACGGCCGTCCGGTTCGGCGCTGAATTGATTGACCCCCTGACGGATTCCGATATCGATCTTGTCGACAATCTCTTTTCCCATCTCGGGAACAAACGGGCGATCCCACGTTTCTACCCGCGGCATCTGTTCCGCGAGAAGGTTGTGATTTTCGAGGAGATTCAGCGGAATCCCGGTTATTTTGTCGAAGTAGTAGTAATCACGGGTGGCGTCCAAATAGATCCACTTGTTGAACTCGTTCGACCAGACCTCGGTCACCTCATGGCCGCTTACCGCCTCGCTGTTGATATTGATGTGACGCGCCTGATGCCCGAAAGCGAGAAGAGCGCCGATAAGCGCCTGATTGGAGTAGAGGCACATGGCGTCACGCCTCCTCCCTTTATAGTCGGTCTGAAGGCGCGGCATCCCCTGCTCGCCTTTCTGGATGGATACTACATCATTCCAGTTCCAGGAATACTGCTCGGAAGCAACCGGTATACGGTATGCCCAGTTCAAAAGACGCATCATCAGCTCGAATTCGCTTGCCGAGCCTTCGACTATCTTGTCCAGTTTGGCGTTCTTCCGGTATTTTTCCAGCTCCGGGTGAAGGATGTTCTCATATCCGAACGGATAGGACGACCGTGCCACATGCCCGTTGTGCACAACCTCGACATCGATTCCCACCTCTTTGTTCGGCGAGAGGTCTTCCCACCGTGCGGAAAGGACAAAATCCTTTATCACCGGGGTTTTGAGCGGATTTTGAGTGGAAAGATCAACTCTCCATTGGAAATACCGGCGGTTCCCGAGATCGGAGACTTCCTTTCCGGTTTCGGCAGTTCCCCAGGGAGTCCAGGAAGGATCATCGGTCCGGGGGCTTGCGCCGAACCGGGTCTGAACCCCGGCGGAGGTTCCTTCAGGCACATCGATGCCCAGCGTGTATTTGAAACCGGTTATCCTGGCCGTTCTTTTCAGCGGATTTCGGTCATCCACACAATCGATCACCGGGGAAGTGTACTGTCCCGATCCGACATGACGGTCGAGGCTGAACCGTACGGAATATTCGCCGTCGATCGAATCTTTCGAACACAGCCTGCTGTCGCTCCATGTTTTTCCGCCGTCGGAGCTTTTCAGGGAGCGGTTCGGGTGATGCGTGCGGGTGAGAGACCCCCGGGCGAATTCCTTTTCATCCGTGATGAGCACTTTCCATGAGGTCGAGTCGCTGTTCACCCACATGAGCACTTCGTTCTCACCCTTTTTGAGCGCGCCGACCGGCAGATCGACAAAAAACCAGCGGTTGCCGAAGGAAAGATCGATGTACTGCCGGGCAAAGGGATAGGAAAATCTGGCGGCAGGCCGGATAAACTCGATTCCGTTCAGCGAGATGTGCAAAGGCTCCCTGTTGCCTTTCACTTCATCTCCGAGAAAGACCAGCCTCCCCGAATTCGCCGCGGGATTTTCCAGCACCAGCAGTTTTTTTATCACGATTCCCTTTTTCAGATATTCAATGTAATCGGTGCTGCCTTCGCCGAATTCTTGAGGCACACCCGTTGCCGGCCCGTCATCCTCGATGAGTTCGGTATCGTCGAGGAAAATGGCATTCTTCCCGCGATCCAGACGGATATTTACCATTTGGGCGTCATGTTCGATTCCGGCCGCATCGAGATGTAATTCTTTCCGCTCGTCGCACTGAGAAATCGAAGACGTTGTAAAGAACATAAGAAAAGCGAGGGAAAAGACCGCCTGTATCAAAATTCTTTTTTCCATTGCGACCCTCTGCAAATTGTATGGGGAAATAACGTTCGGAAGAGACTGCTTGATTATATAAAACAAATATGTTCTTTACAATATGATTTTTGAAAGAATCAGCCGCCGGATCATGCCCTTATCCTCCGGAGGGGGACTCAATAAGCTGCCGTTCACTTTCCAAAAACGGAACAGGGCGGTGTAAAATCCGCCCTGTAGCACGTCTGATAATAAACTTCCGAGACCGATGTTTTCTTTTCAAAGAACCCCGTATTTGTCATACACTTCACGGAGAAGAGCGCCCTGGAAAAGCTCATCACGGGTGCTGTTCTCGGCTGTCACCTTATGTTCGGCGATCTCGAGCACTTCCTTTTCGACCTCTTTGGGAACAACGACGATACCGTCATAATCGGCGAACACCAGTTCCCCCGAACGGACTTTTATCCCGCCGCATTCGATCAGGCAGTCGTAATCGACAACATAGCCGCGCCCCATAGAATCGAGCGGTTTTATGCCGGCGGTGAAAACGGGGAATCCGAGAGCGAGGATTTTTTTGACATCGCGCGTGTTCGAATCGACAATGGCGCCGTGGGCGCCGCGCATCTTGGAAGCGGTGCTCATGAGTTCCCCCCAGGGTGCGTTGCGGAGGGAAAAGTCGGTGGAATGGACGATAACATCACCCGGACGAAGCGCATCGACCGCTTCGATCTCCTTTCCGTAGGGGTTCTCCTCGATAGGCTGGTAGATGTCCATCCACAGAACGGTGCGCGCTCTTCCCGCGATCACGAAATCCGGATGAAGGGGCCGGATTCTGCCGTCCATTGCCTGATCGTGGAATCCTAACTGGTCGAGGGCATCGCACACGACCGCGGTATACAGGTTGTTTTTCATCCATGCAAACAGTTCGAGGTCATCTTTAAAATTCACTGTGGTTTCCCTTTTTTGATGAGAGATTGATTGTTACAAAAGAAAACAGATAAAAAGCAGGACACCCTCACCCCCTGTCCCCTCTCCCGTAAACGGGCGAGGGGAGAACCCCGCGACCTTTCATAACCCATTAATTATCATATATATCTGGGCATTCCCCTCTCTTATTAAGAGAGGGGATTATGGGGTGAGTTAAGAAATGCTGTTTATTCAATGCTTCTTGCCCGGTAAAGATACTCATTTACCGTAAGAATTTCAATCACTAAGAGAACGGGATGAAATCCTATTTCTCGATATTCCTGAGTGAATTTTTGCCCAACCGTTCTTCCAGTTGTTCCCGGTAAAGGCTTTTCGGCTGAACGTGTTCATCGAGGGATTCGATGGCGCCTTCCGGCCACGAGTAGTCGATGAGGCCGCGGTTATAGATCATAGCATTCAGGCCGATGTGCCCGATCGAGTAGTTCTGTGCGGCGGGAGTTTTCTGCACGATGAACATGCCCTCGCAGTTCCATGCGAAACTGTTGAATCCCATCCACCGGGGCGGCACGGAAGTCGCATACCGGAACGCGAGTGGAGCTTTCACATTGTCGTAGAGGCTGCCGACCACCAGAGAGGAATGAGGCTCGCTGCTCCCGTACGGGCGGGTTGCGGTGCAGTCGAGGAAAACGTTCGGGCCGCAGGTCGCTGTGCCGCCGAGCACAAAGGAATGCCTTCCCTGATCCGACCGGCACCGCTGCACCAGACAGAGCTGCCCGCTTATCTGAAACGTGAACCGCCGTCCCCCGGCGCAGAAGGAAACCGGCGCGAGTGAAGTACAGTCCTGCACAGTTACATTCCTGCATCCGGTATCAGCAAAAACAACGCTGCACGCAAAATGGAGCGCGGTGATATCCCTCACCCAGGCATCGCGGACATTGGTCATCCTGATAAAATTCCAGGTATGGTTTTCGTCGGAATAGTATTCGAATCCGGTGTAATCGGGGCGATCCATATTCCCGAATTTGTTTGTGCGGATGTTCGGGTCGAAATCGGAAATTCCCCGGAGGTTTTCCACCCCAACCTGCGTTATCCTTCCGGAGTCGGTATATTTGATTACTTCGCCTCCCCCCCAGCGTTCCTCTAT
>JBAYHX010000140.1:0-8113 GCA_041665965.1 Candidatus Latescibacterota bacterium | reverse complement strand
CCACGGTTGACTGTATGGTAAAAAACGCGGATGTCCGGTTCGTTCTCCATCTCTTTCAAAATAGTTTGTGTTCCGTCTTTGGAACAATCGTCTACAATCAGTATCTCTTTTTCATAAGGAACGGAACGAACTAGCGCGACGATATCCCGTATCGTTTTCACTTCATTGTATGCTGGTATGACAACGCTGAGTTTCACAATTCCTCCGTTATTCGATAGTTTCCTGAGAATAATTATAATACGAATGAATATCGGCGGTAACAAGTATTTTTCGCTGAGAAAAACTTGACAAATTCCATGAGTTCTTGTTACCTTATAAAACTGTTTGTATTCATTGATGGATATCTATCCCAAACTTTAATATTTCTGGAGTCGATAAACCGCACTATGGCAAGAAGAATCGTCCCCTCATTCACGGGAAAACGCGCTCGTTCTCAACCAACTCAAATTTTTGAAGGTTCATCAGGGTTGACGCGGGCTTTTGATAAAATTGATCCATGGTTTCCCTGGATTGTTGGTGCGGTTTATTTTCTCATTATGGCCTGGCTGACTTTCCGTTATCACACTGTCGGCGGGCTTGGGGTGGAGACTGATTTCTATGCCGAGTTGTACCCCGGAGCGAAACAGCTTCTGGCCGGGCATTTTTCGCCGCTGAATTATGGCGCTAAAGGGCCGGTTTATTCGTTCCTTCTGGCAGGCATCTATCTTATTGTAAGGGATTATTTCACCGCCGGTCTCCTGCTGAATCTCCTCAGCGCGGCTCTTTTCCTGCCGATTCTCTACTTACTGGTAAAAAATGTTTTCAACAGGCTGACAGCGGTTATCACCTTGTTTGCGGTGATGTTCAACGCCATGTTTTTAAACTACACGTACCAGGCAGGCTCGGATATACCGTTTATGCTTATCTGCGCGCTCTCCATGTTTTATCTGTTCCGCGGGCGGGGGAAAGCCGATTTTGTGCTCTCGGCTGTTTTTGCACTTTTGGCATTTTTAACCCGGTACAACGGTGCATTTATCATTCTGGGGGCAGCCGTTTTCTTCGCCTGGTCGGAAGGTGCCCTTGCCGCCCGTCTGAAAAAGTTCGGGTTATGGCTGGCAATTTTTATCGCTGCGGGTCTGCCCTGGTTCATTTCCAATGCCGTAGTGACCGGCAGCCCGATGCATAACGATAACTATGTCAATGTCATGATGGATTACTATGGGATGGGGAAGCCCGGTGTGACCTATGAAAACTGGACCGACGCCCTTCCGAAGCAATTTACCGGCATTGGAGATATCATCCTCTACAATCCTGTCTATTTCGCCAAACACACTATTTCGAACATGGCCGGTCATTTTTTGAACGATATGAAAGAACTCATTACTTGGAAACTCGGTGTTTTCGTAATAACTGGTTCGATACTCTTTCTGCTGTTAATCCGGCCTTTCAAATGTCAGGCAAAATATTTTGTATTCGGAGTGTTCTATTTTCTCATCCTGGCAATTGTGTTCTATAATGCACGGTTTTCCCTCTTCCTTTTGGCGTTGTATATCCCGGCGGCGATATGGCCGTTCACAGTTCCTATATCGCCTGTTTATTTCCGGTGGTTCTCACGGCTCATGTTAGCGGGGCTGGTTCTTGTGGTATTTTCCAGCGCGGCCACCAATGTTCCGCGGCTCTACAATGAAATTCAGGAGTCCCCGACCTTTTTGAAAGAACTCGGGCAGACGCTGGGAACACTGGAATCGGACAAATCTCAGAAAATTATCGCCCGTAAACCCCATGTAGCTTACTATGCCGGCTTGAATCCCATGATGTTTCCGGAAAAACCCAGGAATATAGAAGAACTTGTACAGTTCTGTCATGAACAGCATGTGCGATACATCCTCTATTCTGTAATCGAGGCTCATTTTCGTCCGAATCTCAACAGCCTCATTTCAATTGATGACAGCTACCCTGGGCTCCATGAGGTCTTCCGTTGTGATTATGGGATGATCTTCCGTGTGGAATAACAGGAAAACAGTTCTCTCGTTCCGCTCTGTTTCAAGATTTTCGTTGACACTATACTATCGAACAATTAAAATATGAACAGATAGACTGCTTATAGATCATACAGATAGATTTATAAGCATGATTTCACCTTAAAATAACGGCGTTACATCGAGGGCTGGAGGAGAAAGATGGCAGGTTTTCTCGGCAACAACTTTTTAGTAAGATTCTTCCGGGAAGTTATCGGTCCCGCTGCGGTGGTTGCAGCCGGAATGATAGGAGCCGGAGCGGTTGCCACCCGTCTTCTGGCCGGGGCATGGTTTGGTACGAGCCTTCTTTGGGTTGCAATGTATGTCATTCCCATGGTGATATTTTCTCTCGATTCCGCTTCCCGGGTTGGTACTCTGACCGGCAGAGGCATGATGGACATGATCAGAAAGGATATCAGCCCTTTCCTTGCATGGTTTATCTTTCTCCCCACTGCTCTCCTCAATGTCATTGTGAACATGAGCCAGTTTTCGGTTATGATCGAAGCCGCCTACGGTATTTTTGGTAAACAACCTCCCGATGGTAACGCTGTGACAGGGGGGACTATAACTGTTGGGATTATCCTTCTTTTGCTTGTTCTCGGTCTGGTGCTTTACGGCGGCTACAAACGGCTGGAAAAATCTATGACCTGGCTTTTGCTGGTTATTCTGATATGCTTTATTATTGTGGCTTTCAAAGCGTTCCTGGACTGGCATACCTGGGTTGAAGTTGCCAAAGGTCTTATACCCAATATTCCAGATAATCTGCCGATCGCCGGAACAGACCCGGTGAAATATCGGAGCGGTTTCACGCAGCTCATGGCCATTGCCGGGCAGGCTCTTCCCGCATCGGTATTCCTTGCTTTTGGATATTTTACTGCCAATGCAAATTACAAGACGGTTGACCTGAAAACCTCGTTCAGGAAAACAGTTATCAACATGGGATTTATCTGGGGCGCCTTCTCTGTGGTGGTGGTGGTCGCCGGATACTTTGCCCTTAATCTGGTTTACCGAGGGAGCGGTGTCCCCGGCGATCTTCACTATTCCCAGATTTCAACAGTGCCGCAGGCTGGTCAAGTGCTCGCTCCTGCAATGCCAAGTGCAATTGATTTTTTTGCGTATCGAATTTTCTCACTCGGCCTCTTGGCCGCTGCGTTTACGACACTTCTTTCTGTTGCGATGATCATGGTATATTTTACTCTTGATATCGTCGGTAAAGATTGGCGTATAACTCAGGAGAACAAAGCTTCCCGTATTGCCCTTGCTCTTTGGATAGCTGTTCCGGCGATACTTGCTCCTTTCTGGAAACTTGACGCCCTCCTCAAAGCGATCATTGCCATGGCAGGAAACTTGATTCTTGCCCCTCTTGCGGTTCTCATTATTATGTACTTCATCAACAAAAAATCATACATGGGTGATTATACTGCAAGAACAGGAAGAAATGTCATTTTGTTGATCACGTTGCTCTTTTCTTTGTATGTTGTGATTTATGGATTAATAACAGATTTGATACCAAAGATACAACAGACTTTTTTGGGTTAATAAATGGAAAAGCCCGCCATCACGGCGGGCTTTTTTAGAATTTCTTTCCTCCGCAAACATCCTTTTCAACCAGGCCGCATAAAATGTGGTAGATCAGGGCATGCCCCTCCTGAATGCGGGGCGTTTCTGCGGATGGCACAACAATGGCAAGGTCGCAGCTCGTTCTCATGGAACCGCCGTCTCCTCCGGTAAGTCCTATCACATTCATGCCTTTCTTATGGGCTGCATCAATTGCTCGGAGAACATTGGGGGAATTTCCGCTGGTGGAGATTGGAACAGCCACACCTCCCTTTCTTCCGAGAGCCTCGACCTGACGGGCGAAAATCTCTTCGAAACCGTAATCGTTGGCAAGAGAAGTCAACACCGAGGTGTCGGTGGAAAGCGCCAGCGCACTGAGACCTCTTCGCTCAAGCGCGAATCTTCCGACCAGCTCTGCGGCGAAATGCTGAGAGTCGGCAGCAGAACCGCCGTTCCCGAAGATAAGAACGGTTCCATCCTCACGGATGCATTCCGCTATTATAAGCGCCGCCCGTTCGATATCCTCTACCAGTTTCACGTCCGAAAACATGGCTTGAATCATGATAGAGTGATTACTCATGGCTTGAATTATTTCTTCCGATCGAGTCATGGTTATTCCTTGATTGTGACTTCCGTTCAGTTTTATTCCAAATGTATTCCAATTTGACTTAAAACCTCACTCGCCCTTCGGGCGCTCTCTTCTAATTAGGAGAGGGCAGGGGTGAGGTAAAAAATTAAATATCGCGCCATCATGAATGCAAAATGGAATTATAATTTTACCGCTTATCTATTTGACGCAGCAAAGGTTAAAAAATGAACAGATAAAGACGTCCTCACCCCATGTCCCCTCTCCCATACATGGGCGAGGGGAAACCCCTATGTTCTTTCATAACCCATTATTTATCATAAATATCTTGGTCTTCCCCTCTCTTGAACCGGGGTCCCCGCTTTTGTGAAACAAAAGTGGGGTGGTAGAAGGGGATCAAGGGGTGAGTTATTAATTTTTTTCTTCCTCCCCTTTGAGCGCTCTTCCCAGAAGATCATACACTCTGTCCACCATTGTGCTCGGGTCTTCCAGAAGACCGGCTTCCGCAAGCGCATTATCATATATCTGTTTCATGCAGGTCTGGAGGAATCCTTTGTCCGCTTTACCCTCGCACAATTTTTTCAGGGTAAGAATCAAAGGATGGCCGGTGTTTATCTCGAGTATCGGCGCTTTCTCTTTCCCTGTATCCCGTCCCGATGCTTTCATGATACGGCGGATGGCGGTGGACATTCCTTCCTCGGGGTTGACAACGATTGCCGGGTGTTCGAAGATTCGTTTGGATTCGCGCACCTCCGACACCGTATCACCAAGCGTTTCTTTCATCCAGGAGAGAAGGCTGTCCCTCTCCTCCGAAGAAAGACAAGGCTGTTCCTTCTTTTCTTCCTCTTCGGGTGCGGGAGGAAGTTCGATCTCCGCTGAATCGGCGCTGATGAGCCTTTTCTCTTTATATTCACCCAGTGATGCCATTACAAAATCATCGATGGGTTCAGTGAGGTAGAGTACTTCGATGCCGCGTTTCCTGAACCCGGAAATATACGGTCCGCGCTCGATTTCCTGGCTGTTTTTTCCGCTCAGGTAATAGATGACATTCTGGCCTTCTTTCATCCGTCCGATGTAATCATCGAGGGAAATGAATGTATCCTTTTCCGCACTGGATCGGAATCTGAGGAGAGAGGAAAGCTCGCTTTTGTTTTCGTAATCGGATACCGCACCCTCTTTGATAAATATGCCGAAGTTCTCCCAGAAGGTTAGGTATTTTTTGGGGTCTTTTTTTGCTTCATCCTCAAGGAAACGGATAATCCTGCGGTTGAGGAATTTTTTCAGTTTGCGGAATATCAGGTTATCCTGAAGAGTCTCACGGGAAATATTGAGCGTGAGATCCGCTGAATCCACCACTCCCGCAGCAAACCGCATATAATCCGGAACCAGTTCTTCCGCGTGCTGGACGATCAGTATCTTGCGGGAATAAAGATTGATCATTGGTTTGAGCCGGTAAAATCCGAACCGTTCCATATTGGCGGAAGGAATATAGAGAATGGCTGATAGCTGGAGAGGCGCGTCGGAGGTAAGGTGAAGCCGATAGAGAGGCTCTTCCTCGGTGTTCGAGATGAATTTAAAAAATTCATTGTACTCGTTGTCGCTGACCTCGGAGGAGGATTTGAGCCATATTGCTTGAACGGTATTGACTCTCTCGCTGTCAACAAGGATGGGGAATGAAACAAAATTGGAATATTTCCTGATCACATCTTTAACCAGGCTGCCATCCTCATACTCTCTGGCGTCTTCCTTCAGTGTGACAATTACCGAGGTTCCGCGGGGAAGGTTCTCGGCCTCCGAGATAGTATATTCCCCTGCGCCGTCGCTCACCCATTCATACCCGGAAGCATTGGTTCTGAACGACCTCGTCCGCACTGTCACCTTTTCGCCCGCCATGAATGCGGAATAAAACCCCACTCCGAATTTTCCGATAAGTTCCGGGGAAATCTGCTCCTTGTTGTCAATATTTTCCAGGAATTCCCGTGTACCGGAACGTGCAATTGTACCGAGGTTTGCCTCCAGTTCACTCTGAGTCATCCCCACTCCCGTATCGGTCACCGTAAGGGTATGAGCATTTTTGTCGGTTTCGATGCGGATTTCGCAGGGAGCGTCTTTATCGAGATAGCTTTTCTGGACAAGGGCTTCGTGATTCATTTTTTCAAGGGCATCCGATGCATTTGATATAAGCTCCCGGATGAATATTTCACGGTGTGTATAGAGAGAGTGAATCACTATGTCGAGCATCTGTTTTACTTCGGCCTTGAATTTCCTCACTTCCGGTTCAGCCTTTTCCTGCTGAAATGCAGAGTCTTGTCCGCTCATGAGAACGTGTCTCCTTTCTCAAGAAAAAAGGTTGAAATTATTAGTTATGAGAGTATAATATATATTAAATTGTATCAGGATTTCGAGACAAATTATTCCCAGAAGGAATAAGAAGGGTGAAAATCATGAAAAACACAATCAAAAGACGCGATATCCTGAAAGGGAGTATTGCTATGTCCGCCGGCGCAGTTCTCACAGGGAGCGCTTACGGCGTCCCGGATGAGAATCCGTTCCCCCCCAAGAAAATAGTCATGGCAAAACCGGAAAGTTATTCCCCGCTTACCTATCTGAAAAAGACAGCGGCGGAGACCGTTCCGAAACTGGCTTTCAAAGCCGAAACAGTCGAAGAAGCCGAAGAATGGAAGAAAAACCTTCGCGCTGCTCTCTGGGACATCATGGGCGAGAGTCACACGCCCGGGAAAGTCAATCCGCAGTCACGGCTGCTTGAAACGAAAAAATTTGATACATATACACAGGAGAAATGGGAACTGGATGTTGTTCCCGGACGGTCGATGCCGGTTTACGTCCTCCTGCCGAAAAGCGGACCTCATGCGAAAAAAACCGTTCTCTGTCTTCACGGCCACGGGAACGGCGCGCGTGATGTCATCGGTATGCCGGTGAACGAAGAGGCGGGCAAGCTCATTCGCTTAATCAACACCGATTATGCCCTCCAGGTGGTGAAACGAGGATGGTGCGCGGTGGCTCCTGATCTTTTTGCGTTCGGTGAGCGGGTTGACATGGTCGAAGACGCGCGTCCGGGATTCGACGGCGGCTGTGAGAAACCATTCCTGAATGCCGTTCAGATCGGGAAATCCCTTATCGGCATTCGCGCCAAAGATATTTGTACGGTGATAGACTGGCTGGGATTCCAGAAGAATAAATTCGACACAAGCAATCTGACCTGTATCGGGCTTTCCGGCGGCGGGATGATGACAATGTATACTGCCGCGCTCGATGACCGTATCAAAAGAGTTCTGATCGCAGGATATATTACCGAAGCTTCCGGCTCGGTTCTTCCGATCCGTCACTGCAGCTGCAACTATCTGCCGCGTCTGGGTCAGTATGCCGATTTCCCTGATGTGGCAGGATTGATTGCTCCGCGGTTTCTCATTGTTCAAACCGGAAAGAAAGACGCGATCTTTCCTCTGGTGAGTGTCGAAGCCGCTGTGAAAAAAATCACCAAAGTCTATCAGGTTTACAGCCGCTCAAGGAATATTAAACTCGTTGCACACAACGGCTACCATTCTTTCTGGACTCCTTCTCTGGATGAATTATTGGTATAGGGAATACTATGAACTGGTTTTATAAACTGCTGTTTATCATCGGCGCAGTGCTTGCAATTATCATTGGGCTGAAAGTGGCGAACTGGTAGTTATAAGCTTCCGTGAATATCTTTCTCGGTAATTCCAATTTGTGTTCATGATGGCATAAATTCCAGGCTAATTACCTCACCCCCGTACCCTCTCATGGATATGAGAGGGTGCCCGGAAGGCGGGTGAGGTTTACTCAATGCGAGAATAGAGCCTTTTGCAAAAGTCGTTTTTTTGAAGGCAGCCCCTTTTCTGTCCTCCGGACATCCTTCCCCCGGAGGGGGCAGGACACATCTTTATCGTGCCTGCGAAGCAGCTAACACTGTGGAGCAATAACTTCCCTT
>JBAYHX010000139.1:0-8159 GCA_041665965.1 Candidatus Latescibacterota bacterium | reverse complement strand
TAGGGCAGGAGTACCGTTATCGCGCTGACGTTTTCAAGTGTCTTTTGAGGAGGTTCATAGCGTAGAGCCGAGATAAAAACAGTGTCCTGACAGTTTCCGCAGAGTTTTTCATGTCCGGTAAGCCCCGCACCGCAGAGAATGCAGGCGGGAGGAAACAGGAAATCGGTCAGAGCATGACCGATTTCTACGAACACCCGGCAAACCTGCATCCATTACCTCATCAGCATGACTGTTTCGATACTCACAAACCGGTGACGTATATATCCGGTTGCGCCGGTGGGGTCTTTTGGGGTAAAGGTATACCGGGTATTCCAAACGATGCTTATAGAGGGGGAGATGCCGATGCCGATTTTGGTGCCGAAAAGAGTATTTGCGGTAATGTCCGTTAATTTTTTACCACCGTCTACATAGGTATTATAGAAATATGCTTCTGCAATCGAGATCTTGGGTACATGGGACAATATGCCTTCAAGAATTTCAGCCTTTCCTGTCAGGTCCTGAAATCTCTCTTCTCCCGACATGTTCTGATACGTAGCCTGAGCACTTGCAAAATTAAACAGGCGGTATTGTACCAGTCCATATACTCCATTCAATGTCATATCGGGGAGAGTCATGAATTTTGTATAGATTCTCCCATCTATTAATGCAACCCTTTCGTTCTCATACAGATTGTCAAAATAATTCGGACGGAAACGGCCTGCAAAGTGACGGTATTCAATTCTGCCCTGGAAACCGCCGGAAGTCACCTGAAATCCGGGAATGGCAATTCCCCAGCCGCCGGAATGAATTTTGGCATATTGTCCATAGAGATCGAGACGTATGGGACTTTCAATAAGAGGAACACCCGCATCAAATCCATACACGGAAATACCATTGCGATTATTTTTTACATTGATAAGTTCAGCTCGTTTTATGGCATGATCAAATCCACTATTGGTCCCGTCCTTATACCAGTAATCGGTGAGATTATCGCCATCAGCATCAGGATCAACAAAAGCAGTATCTCCAGGGGCTGCATGGGTGTAATCGGTCAGGCCGTCATGGTCGGTATCAAGCCAAAGCCTGGAGTTGTCCGGGAAACCATCTTCAAAATCCGGGTAACCGTCATTATCGGAATCTTTCAGTCCCGCGAACTGGTTGACGTCACGAACGAAAGTAACACCGAAAGTCAGGCGGTCAAAAAGGGGAATACTTGATTCTTTAAATGGTTTTGCCGAAACACGTCCACCAACTAAAGCGCCCTTGTTTTTAAGGTCGCCCAGTGAATTTACCATTCCCTGGATACCCAGACCGAAAGTGCCCACATTTTCCAGCCCGAATACCACGCCAAGTTTTTTATCGCCGGGATAGTTAAGCGTATTGCAATAATTATTCATGATAAGACCATAGCCCATGGAAACATTATCGAGCGCACCCACACGAAGATATGATGTGTCCTGCGGCTTGCCATAGCGGACATAGTAAATTTTGCGGAGGATTGTATCGATGGATTGATTGCGATTTGAAAAAATCCACCCCTCCTTTGATATCTTTCCCGTATCATCAAGGAAAAGCTCAAGATCCAGACCTACCCCAAAGCGGCCCATGGGAATATCGGGACGAAAGGAGAAACGCTGCCATTGTGTATCACCGATGGTTACTGTGCCGTAACCAGCCTGGATGGTTGCTTTTTCCGAAAGCGCCTGTTGAGCGTGTGAGACAAATGGAAAGGGGATCAACATCACAATGAGGAATGAAAAAAGCCTGACCATGTATGTTTTCACGGGAATTACACCTCATTATGTCAGCGGCAGGTCACTCTCCTGGTCACACGCTATGATTCCATCTCTTTAATCAGTTTCTAAAAAGCAATTTGAATGCGAATGGAAGGCTCATACGCAAGTCTTTCACAGCCACATAGGCAACCTTGGGAAGTGAAAATATAAACCGAAATACCTTTCGGTTTTGAATCCGATCTACCGTTAGCTTCCAGTATTCCGTGATCCGACGGCGTCGAGCCACTTTTTGCAGTGAGAATTCCTCGACCATCTGAATATTTTTAGAAAGATAAGAGGAAAGAAAAGTAATTTTACGGTTATACTGTTCGCTTATGTTTATTTTGTCGAGGGTTAAGTTCATTTCTGTAATAAGACGGGTAAATTTTTGTCCGGCTTTACCGGGGAATCCGCCGGGAATATTATAATTATGTATTTTCTCTTTCAACGCGGAAACAGCGGCAGTCATCTCTTCATTCCACCGGGGGTAGGGTATGCTGAAATCAATTTCAGAAATACGGTTTCTTATATCGGAGATGGAATTGGAAAAGTCCGCCACGAATTTGAATGTCGGGTCTTCCGGCTTACGGGTCAGAAGCCAGAGTTCCTCCAGTTCAAGGAAGAAAAATACACGTTTCCAGAATCCTTTCGCAAATTCAACGGTTCTTCTGCGATAATATTCCCAGAACCCGGGGATCGGAGTTCCGGGGCGGACATCCGTTCGATTCTTGAGACGGATGAATCCCGCAACCATTGGGTGACGAGGTTCTAAAAGGCTGTTTTTATACCACATCACATTTTTGAATATGCTCCAGTACTGTTTATTTCCTGCACGCATCAAAACATTACGGATATTATCGAATGTGTAGAAACTTTCCCATGCATCATTATAGGCAACATTCCACTCTTCAGCTGTCATCAACGGATGCTCCATAACAGCATGGAAGCCATCGTATTTATTTAAATCCGGATCAACATATTGTCCTGAGGTGACCAGGTTATAGTGATCATTCGAACCGGGAAGAGGGGTAAGCATGAAAAATGAAGCCAGATCGACTTTAACCTCGTCTTTCAGCCTTCGGATGTCATCATGTACCGATTCAGGGGTATCATAGGGCAAACCGATGATATACCCCACATGGGTCATAACACCTACTTCATGCCAGGCTTCGATAAACGAAGCATAATCGTCCACCTGATTTTGTTGTTTTCCGGCGGATTCAATATTTTTCGGATTAATACTTTCCATTCCGATAAAAACCTGTGTGCACCCGGCGCGGGAAACCTTTTCAGTAAAACGCGGTATCTTATGCGAGCGGGTATCCACCTGGATCATGATATTAAGATCCAAGCCTTCTTTTTCGCGCATTTCGATAATCCCGTCGAGTATTTTTTCCCATTCGGGATTGCGGGAAAAATTGTCATCAGTGAAAAAATACTCGGTGATACCTTTATGTAAGTTTTCACGGATGGAAGAGTGAATCTTTTCTGCGCTTCTATGACGCATTTTATGACCCTGGACATTGACCACAGTGCAGAATCGGCAATTAAACGGGCACCCGCGAGAGCAGTCGATGGTACCCAGAAAAGAATGTGCAAATTTCTTCATATACCCTGAATCAGGCTGGGGTACAGGCGCTTGCGAAATAATCGGGAAATCGTCCATGACATACAAAGGCCGTTCGGTTCCATTCACAACATCCATGAGAATTGATTCCCATCGATTTTCAGCCTCGCCATGGACAAGGGTGATACCCAAATCCATCAATTCTTTCATTTCCGGAGAAGGTTTACCGAAAAGAGAAATGATACCGCTGACATGAAAACCACCGATAAGAGTTTTTATGCCAAGAGAAGTTAATTTTTTTGCCATATCAGAAGCTCTGGCAAACTGGTTGGACTGAACACCGACAAGCGCCGCCACAACCTTGTTCGATCCCTTGTTCTTTTTCGCAAGCTTTTGGAAAGGAATGGTATTGACAACTTCATCGTATGATTCAACAGTGATAGTTATATCTTTGTCCTTTTTCCAGGAATCGGCGAAATCCAGGGTAAGACTTCTCAGGCAGGCAAGAGTATTCGAGGGAAGAACACCCTTGCAATATTGTATCACAAATCCTTCGTCATCATATCGTGATGGCTGAATCAGTGCTACCAGAAGAGAACTGATTTTGCGCATACTTTCTCCAACGTAAATAAAAACGGAATCGTTTGGAAGCTTTAAAAAACTAATAAATCAAAACAATATAAATTCTATGTTTCCTGACTGTTTTTGTCATGTCGGGTAACTTTAAAACGGAATACGGTAATAATGTAGAACATTAAAGAGAATAAATGATCATGAAAAGTAATACTTCTGGCTGTAAAATTCTATTGTACCACTATATAATAAACAACTTTATATATAGGAGAGTCAAGGATAATCTTGAATTAACCAACTCCCATAATTTAAGTGACTGTTTGATTTGAAGATTTATTCATTGTATGGAGAACTCTTCTTTGTTGTAAACACGGTACATTGTCTGTTATTCATCATCGTTGAACAGCTATATGCTTTTTGTTCATCCTCAAATATTCCTACCATTGAAGAGCCGCTTCCTGTCATAAAAGCAGCGGAGGCTCCCTGGTCCAGCATGATCGATTTTATCGTGGCCAAAACTGGATACTTCGGCAGCACAACTGACTCAAAATCATTGGACAATGCTCTGAAAAACTCATCTTTTCCCAGCTTTCCTTCCTGCAGGTGCCCGATGATCTCACTGTAATTGTCGTAGTTACCGGATAAATTCTGCAGAGAATGGTAAGCCCATGCTGTAGAAATTGCAAATCCGGGATTTACTATAATATAAGTAAAATCGAACGGCCAGTCGGTCGGCAAAATATTTTCCCCTCTGCCGCTCACTACCGCAGTCCCTCCGCTGAGAAGGAAAGGTACATCCGAACCGAGTTTCGCCGCCATTTCCATCATTTCATTTTCCGACAGTGATTCTATGCGGTAGAAACGTCTTAAACCTCTCAAAGCCGCTGCGGCATTTGCAGAACCTCCACCTAAACCGCCGCCCAATGGTATTATCTTTGTAAGCAGGAAGTGTGCATGTGAATTAATGCCGGTGAACTCTGAAAATAATCTCTCTGCCTTTAGAATCAAATTTTCAGCTCCAAGAGGGACATCAGATGCGCCGCATTCCAGACCTGGAGGTTCGCTATCAGAAATCATGAGGGTGTCATGCACTTCCACTGTCTGAAAAAGTGAGAGGATATTGTGATATCCATCCTGTCTTTTCCCCAGTATTTTCAAACCCAGGTTAATCTTTGCATATGCTTTTTCTATTACGACAGTCATGTATCCTCAACGGAGGAGAGAGTAAAGATTATTCCGAAGTTCTGAAGGGGAGAGATTGGCCATCAATCTGCCGTCTATGGCGATAGATATCTGACGGGTTTCTTCGCTGATTACAACAACGATTGCATCAGTTTCTTCCGTTATTCCGACTGCCGCACGGTGTCTTGAGCCTAGCGCACGGTCAAGCGTCCGTGAATCGGAAAGAGGCAGAAGACAGTTGGCGGCGGCAAGTTGATTTCCCCGGATGACAACGGACAGATCATGGAGAGGGGAATTTGGGGTAAAGATTGTAGCCAAAAGCTGGTATGAAACACGCGCATTGATCAGTGTTCCCGTGTCAATAACCGATCCAAGCTGATTTTCCCGCGCTATCACCATGAGAGCGCCGAATTGTTTTTCGGAAAGCATCTTCGCCGCCGTGACTACCTCTTCAACAGACTGCTGTTCAACCGGACGATCAAACAGGCCAAGCCCTCTCCATTGACCGAGATGCATGAGAAAGTGACGGAGCTCAGGGGCAAAAATAACAACAATACCGACAAGCCATGCGCCACTGAAAAAACTGATGAGGGTATTGAGCGCTTTCAGATGCGCCCATGCTGCTATATACGAAGCGCCTATAAGTATCAGAAGGCCGATGATGAGCTGTTTGGCTCTTGTATCCTTTATGCGCTGAAAAAGAATATAAAATACAATGGATACGATTGCCACATCGAGGATATCAAGAAGCCGTATGGGGAAAAAATCGATTTTAAAAAGTTCCATGATATTACCTGAGTGCTGAGGCCATGTCACAGACCTGTCTCATAGCTTTAACATTGTGTACTCGATGAATCTCCACTCCCTGGTATACACACCATGCTGTAAGCGCGGCGGTTCCCCAATCTCTCTCTCCCGGCGCAGCGCCGGTAATGGTCTCGATCATTTTCTTTCGAGATGTTCCAACGAGTATGGGGCAACCAGTTTCATGAAATCTATCGATATTTTTTAGAATAGCAAGGTTGTGCTCCAGGGTTTTCCCGAAACCAATGCCAGGATCGACGATAATCCTGCTCCGGGAAACGCCGTGTGCAACTGCAAATGAGATTCTTTCTTGTAAAAAAACCAGGATGTCCTCTTCAACATTTTCATAACTGGGAGACTGCTGCATAGTTTGCGGATTGCCCGCCATATGCATAAGGACCACGGAACAATTATATGCTCCGGATAGTTCCACCATTCTGTGATCGAATCTAAAGGCGGATATATCATTCACAATAGCAGCGCCCAGATCAAGAGCTCTTTCCGCGACTTCAGCTTTTGTGGTATCGATCGACACGGGAATCGAAAGATGAGGCATTATTGTTTCCAGAACCGGAATTACCCTCGCAATTTCATCCTCAACACAAAGCGATTCAGCACCTGGGCGTGAAGATTCACCTCCGATATCAAGAATATCAGCGCCTTCCTCCTGTATTTCAATGGCACGTTCTTCGGCACGTTCTTTTACGAAATATCTGCCGCCATCGGAAAAGGAATCCGGTGTAACATTCAGTATACCCATGATAACGGGGCGTCTGCCGTCGAATATTTTGTCGCCGATTGCAAATTCCATCATCGAGCCTGCATGATGAGGCTGTATGCTTCAGCCCGTGAGGGGGCGGTGCGCATGATGCCTCGAATTGCCGAAGTAAGCACCTTCGATCCCGGTTTTTTCACTCCGCGGATAGTCATACACATGTGCTCCGCTTCGATGACCACCATGACCCCTTTTGGATGTATAGCATCAATAATGTATTCGGCAATCTCGGTTGTCATGCGTTCCTGAAGCTGCGGCCTTTTGGAAAGAAGATCAACCACTCTGCCCAGCGAAGAAAATCCCACAATTTTATTTGAATCGGGAATGTACGCAATATGCACCTTTCCAAAAAAAGGAAGGAGATGATGTTCGCACATCGAAGTAAATGAAACATCACGCAGGATTATCATTTCATCATGGTTTGGAGTATTGAAAACACGGAGTTCCTCGCGGGGATTTTTTTTCAGACTAGAGAAGAATTCAGAGTAAAATTCAGCCACACGGTCAGGAGTATCGCATAATCCTTCCCGGGATAAATCTTCCCCGATTCCTTCAAGTAAAAGCTGAACTCCTCTCTTTATTTTTTCACTATCCATGCCCAACCAACTTTCGAACTCAAGAAATTTAAAGCCGGATTGCATATTTAACAATACCGGCTGGCTGATAGTCAAACAATTTTTAAAAATATTACTCCGGGAAAAATGATAGTTAATAAGTTTTCGCCCGATTAGAGACATTCACTGCTCAGTTAATTTCACGTATTTTCTGAGCCGGCGCCTTTCGAATGACCCTGCGACGCCCGCCGGTTTTGAGGCGTACCATGCGTGAACTTCGAGTCCGCGGTGCAGAATCATCACTCTTTTCAGATTCTTTGCCGGATTCTTTGACGGAACGGGCGCTTCTTCTTGGTCTCCTCGTTTTTTGTTTTGGCGCCGCTGATATTTCTTTTCCTTCTTCATTTCCTTCTGGTGTAACAGGAGATTGAATTGCCTCGGTTTCCGATTTTACAGCAGGCGCATTTTGTCGGTGAATATCCGAACCTGTTGCCAGCGGATGCTCTTCGCTTGCACTTTGGATAGCTGATGAAGGAACTGATTCTTCATGTTCACCGGTTTTTTCAACTGGAACTGCCTGACGCCTGTTTCGCGACCTTGAATTGTTCCATCTTTTTCGTGCGGGATTTTTTTGAACGGAAGAATTATTTTGTCCCGTTTGAGAAGCGGAGGGTTCAATATCCGATTTTTCGACAGTCAATTTTCCTCCATTGAGGATTACGTCAATCTCATCACCGGACAGGACTTCTTTTCTCAGAAGTTCAGCAGTCAAAGCTTCCAGCATATCAGTATGCCCGAAAACAATCGATTCAGCTTCCTGCTGGGCAGTTTCAATATACTTGCGGATCTCCTGATCGATAGCAATTGCTGTCTGTTCGGAATAATCTTTATGAGTTGCTATCTCACGGCCGAGGAAAATCTCGCTGTCTTTTTTACCAAAAGTGAGAGGG
>JBAYHX010000138.1:0-8168 GCA_041665965.1 Candidatus Latescibacterota bacterium | reverse complement strand
GAGGATAATAAATTACTCGACATACTCAAGGATAAAGGCCAGCCTTCACCTGATGAGAAAGCAATGGAAAATTCGCTCAAACTGGAGATGGGGAAGGCGCTTTCAACACTGACCGAACGCGAAGCGGAAGTGATAAGGCTGTATTTCGGCATCAACTGCGACGATCCTTTAACACTCGAGGATATCGGCAAGATATTCAAGCTGACGCGCGAGCGTGTTCGTCAAATAAAAGAGAAAGCATTGAATCGCCTCAGACATCCAAGTAGAAGTATAATACTTAAAACGTATTTTGTTGACATCGCTCCCGAACGTTGATCCTGACGGTTTGTCAGAAAACGGATCATTGTTTTCCAACGTTTGAAGTTCTATAGAAACGTTATGTTAATGAATTACCAATAAAATTCGGGTATCCGTCTTTCAAAATCCGGAGAAACAGAACGGACAACGGCCGGAGGTAAAATCGCTGCCTGTCGAGGTGGGTTGACCACTGGTCTATCAGACGGTATGATACTTATCCCGAATTGTGATTTTTCCCATGTGTGAAAAAGCAGTCAACCGCCAGACAAAAAAAAGGTTTGGCGGTTTTTTTCTATTAAAGAAGAGTTCTGTAAAATATTAGTTGACAACACCAATTATTGTTGTTATATACTATCCTGATCAAGTTCGTGATGAGATGTTATTATTTGGAATCTATTGGAACCTGGGACACGAAAATGGAAAAACAGGATTTGCCGTTAGGCATGATTGTTGGCAGAATGAACAAAGAAATGTTCAGGGTTCTTCGAAAACGTACGAATGAATCATCCGACATAAAACTGACAATTGAACAGTTTGGATTGTTACATTGTATCAGCAGAAAAAAAGATGAAGTTGATCAACAGGATATGGCAAACTTCATGGCAAAGGACAAATCTTCCATACTGAGGTTGATAGATACGCTGGAAGAACAAAAACTTGTGCGGCGAGTAGCCGACCCGCTTGACAGGCGCAGGAATTGTCTGGTTGTAACCGATTTGGGACATGAAGTGATTAAACACTATCTCAGTATCGAATTCGAACTTCTGGAGGAACTTCAGGAAGGATTGACCGAATCGGATCTGGATACTTTTTATAAAGTTGTTTACACAGTCCAAAGAAATGCGGAAAAGCTGTAAGACAGTTCAATAGTTGTTATATACCATGCAAAATACTTTCAGGATTAAATTACATGATGAGACTAACAAAAACATGGATTAACAAGAACATGAAAACAGTTGCGCGAATAATGAGCTGCCTGTTGATCCCGGCCCTGCTTTTTGCCGTTTCATGCGGCCACGGGAAAAAAGGGGCGTCAGCGGGGATGAAGGGAATGGTGAAAGAATATAATGTGATGGAAATCAATACGCAATCCACCACACTATACAAAGAATATCCCGCAGTTCTGGAAGGGCAGCAGACTGTCGAGATACGTCCCAAAATCGCCGGTTATATCGAACAAATCCTGGTTGATGAAGGCGCGAATGTGAAAAAGGGTCAATTGCTTTTTCGGCTCAACAACAAAGATCTTCAAGCTGTCGTACGTTCTTCCGAGGCGCAGGTGAAGGTTGCGGAAGCCGATGTCTACACCGCTCAGATCAACCTTGAAAAGACCAAACCGCTGGTTGAAAAATCAATTGTCAGCAAATTCGATCTTCAGTCCGTCGAATCGACCCTGCAGGCAAAGGAAGCACAACGGGCGCAGGCTGTTGCCAATTTGGAAAATGCGAAAGAAAGCCTGCAATATGCTTCCATCACCAGCCCGGCTGACGGAACTATCGGAACATTCCCATATCGTATCGGCAGTCTTGTGAACAGCAGTATTGCAGAGCCTTTGACAACAGTTTCGAACACAAATAACATCTATTCATATTTTTCGCTGAATGAAAAAGATTTTCTCCTTTTGATGAAAGGGCTGGCAGGGACGAACACCCAGGAAAAATTGAAGAAACTGCCGGGAGTTCAACTGATTTTAGCCGATAATACCCCGTATGATCATTTCGGGAAAATCGATGCCGCCAGCGGACTGGTAGATCAGAAAACCGGCGCTGTGACCATGCGGGCGACATTTCCAAATACAGAAAGGCTGCTGCGCAGCGGTGGAAGCGGGCAGATTCGCATACCGCAAATGCTCGATTCCGCCATCATTATCCCCCAGAAGGCGACCTATGAACTGCAGGGCAAGCGGTTTGTATTTGTTGTTACACCGGACAACAAAGCGCATGCCACTGAAATTCAGGTACTCGTGGGAAATCTGAAAGATACCTATGTGGTGACCGACGGGCTGAAAGTCGGTGACAAGATTGTGATGGAAGGAATCATCTCGCTACGCAACGATATGGAAATAGAACCCAAGGTGGTAGATTCCGGAAATCTTTCGGAAAACACCAATCCCGCCGACAAGACTCACAACTAAATCAGAAAAGATCATGTTCAGACATTTCATAGAACGCCCTGTAAAGTCCTCGGTTATCGCAATTATCATTGTTATTTTAGGACTCATCAGTATCCACAACCTTCCTATCGAACAATATCCTGATATCGCACCGCCAACGGTTCGCGTTTCGGCTACTTATACCGGGGCAAACGCAGAAACTGTGCTGAAAAGCGTGGTGATTCCGCTCGAAGAGCAGATCAACGGTGTGGAGAACATGATTTATATGTCTTCCACGGCGAGCAACAGCGGTACTGCTTCCATTGATGTATATTTCAAGCAGGGGTCCAATCCCGATATGGCCGCGGTGAACGTGCAAAACCGTGTTGCCCAGGCGACCGGAGTTCTCCCCGCCGAAGTTACCAGGGTCGGGGTCACGACCATGAAACGGCAAACCAGTATGCTGTTGATTTTATCTATCTATAGCGAAAACCCGAACTTTGACGAAACATTTATTCAAAATTACTGTAAAATCAATCTGATACCGCAGATTCAGCGTGTCCAGGGTGTCGGAGACGCGATGGTGTGGAGCGCAAAGACCTATTCCATGCGTATCTGGCTGAAACCGGATGTGATGGCTGCATACAAGCTGGTTCCCTCCGATATCACTGCCGCGTTAAATGAACAAAACCTCGAAGCCGCACCCGGAAAGTTTGGTGAACTGAACAACCAGTCTTTCGAGTATACCATTAAATATAAAGGGAAACTGACTCTTCCCTCCGAATACGAGAACATTGTCATCAAAGCCGATGACAAAGGGAACATCCTTCGTCTTAAGGATGTAGCACGGGTCGAATTCGGATCGCTGGCTTATACCGCAGATATAACCACACTGGGACATCCGGGGGTTACTATGGCGGTGATCCAGACTTCCGGTTCCAATGCGCGTCAGGTTATCATCGATGTAAAAAAAGTAATCGCCGAAGCGGAAAAGACTTTCCCGAGCGGAGTAAAGATCGTAACGCTCGTGGATAACAACGTTTACCTCAACAGTTCTATCCATAAAGTTGTAAAAACACTCTTCGAAGCATTTTTGCTCGTGTGCCTTGTAGTATTTATGTTTCTCCAGAATTTTCGGGCGACAATTATCCCGTCTCTTTCGGTTCCTGTTGCCATTATCGGGGCCTTCTTCTTCCTGAATATGTTCGGATTTACCATCAATATGCTGACTCTGTTTGCGCTGCTCCTGGCAATCGGGATAGTTGTAGACGATGCCATTGTTGTCGTGGAGGCAGTGCACGCAAAACTCGAACACGGCGAGAAAAACACGCTTGAGGCGGCGTCTTCCGCCATGAATGAAATATCCGGTGCCATCATTACCATCACCCTGGTAATGTCCGCGGTCTTTGTTCCGGTTACCTTCATTACCGGGACGACCGGTGTCTTTTATAAACAGTTTGGAATCACCCTCGCCTGCGCAATCATCATTTCAGCGTGTATCGCGCTTACCCTGAGCCCCGCCCTCTGCGCATTGTTCCTGAAACCGTACGATGAAAAATCACTCCATGGTAAAGGGCTAATCAAAGGATTTTATCGGGGATTCAACGCAGGTTACAGTTCTTTTTCACAGAAATACCAGAAGCTGCTTAATACGCTCATTCATCGGAAATGGATTGTTTTCGTTGTAATACTTGTTTTCTCCGTCCTTCTTCTATTCCTGATGAAAACCACACCCAAAGGATTCATTCCCTCAGAGGACAAGGGTGCTGTTTTTGTCGATATCTCCCTCCCTCCTGCGACCTCCCTGGCAAAAACCACAGAGGTGACACAAAAGTTGGAAAATATCATCGCAAACATTCCCGAAATGCGGGCGTATTCTAGGATCATTGGAAATTCATTCCTGAGCGGCAGCGGAAGTTCTTACGCAATGTTCATCTGCGAATTGAAGCCTTATGAGGAGCGGAAGGGAAAAGCCCACTCGGTCGATAGTGTAATCGCCCGGCTGTACGGCATGACCGCCGGTTTCACCGAAGCGAGAATCTTATTCTTTACCCCGGGCATGGTACCCGGATTCGGTTTGGCAGGTGGATTTGAACTGAAAGTGGAAGACCGAACAGGAGGCGATATCAAGGTTTTTGAACAGAACGCAAACAAATTCCTCTCCGAACTACGAAAATATCCGGAAATCCAATACGCCTCCACTGCATTCAACACCAATTTTCCCCAGTATCAGGTGGATGTAAATGGCGAACGGTGCAAACAGTCGGGAATATCGGTCAGTACGGTACTTTCAGCGATGCAGGGATATATCGGCGGATACTACGCTTCCGATTTCAACCGGTTTGGAAAACAGTACCGTGTTATGCTCCAGGCAGAACCAAAATATCGCGGAAATCCGGAGGATATGAACGGTGTCTTTGTGAAAACCGCATCGGGGGAGATGGCTCCGATAACCGAATTCGTTACCTTCAAACGTATATACGGGCCGGAAAACCTGACGCGATTCAATATGTACACATCGATTTCGGTAAACGGTGCACCCAATCCGGGATATAGTTCCGGACAGGCGATTGATGTCGTTAGAAAAGTTGCCGCACAAACATTACCCCGTGGATATACCTACGAATTTTCTGGATCCACACGTGAGGAAGTTGCTTCCGGCGGTCAATCGCTCGTCATATTTCTCCTGAGTCTCATTTTCGTTTATTTTCTCCTTTGCGCTCAGTATGAAAGCTTCATCCTGCCGTTCTCCATTATATTAACCCTGCCGATCGGTATAGCGGGCTCATTCCTGTTTGCGAAGTTTATGGGAGTTGAAAATAATATTTATCTCCAGATATCATTGATCATGCTTATCGGACTTCTTTCCAAAAACGCCATTCTCATTGTCGAGTTCGCACGGCAGCGGCGTCATAGCGGGATGTCGATCATAGAATCGGCAGTGGAAGGAGCGCGCGTTCGTCTGCGCCCGATTCTCATGACATCGTTGTCATTCATTGTCAGCCTCCTTCCGCTGGTTTTCAGCTCGGGAATCGGTGCGAACGGAAACCGTTCAATCGGTATCGGTGCGGTTGGCGGAATGTTGGTTGGAACCATGATCGGTATTCTTGTGATTCCAGTACTCTATGTGATTTTCGAGAATGTTCAGGAATTTTTTGGGAAACCGGCCACAGAGGAAATTTCTGCGCCGGAAAACCGGCAGAATTAATATTCACTTTTATTATAAGAAAATACAAATTTATGAAAATACGGTTTATAAACATAATGTTATCGCTCGGATTAACGATTATACTGAGCGGATGCGGCGCCTCATCGCTGCGTATGCAGTCTCAACCGGTAAAAACCGACGGACTCTTTGGCTCTGTAGCCGCGGCCGACACATTGTCATTGGCGAATATGCCGTGGAATGATCTTTTCTCTGACACATATTTACAGAAGCTCATCACAGAGGGACTTGAGAACAATTTTGACCTGCAGATCGCCGTACAAAAAGTGCGTGAGGCCGAGGCGTATCTGCAGCAAGGTAAAGCTGCGCTGCTGCCATCCTTATCTGCGGCAGGGAAGGGAACATATAATCGGAATTCGGAATCGATCTATCCGAACGGACCGCGAGAATCGGATACCTTCCAGTTGGGATTCGAATCAAGCTGGGAATTGGATATTTGGGGCAGGCTGAGCAGTTCCAAACGGGCGTTTTACGCGAACCTGCTCTATTCCGATGCGGGCAGAAAAGCAGTGCAAACCCGTTTGATAGCCGATATTGCTAATGCCTATTATACCTTGCTGTCGTTGGACGCCCAATTGGCGATCACAGAAAAAACGGTACAAAAATATATTGACCTCGTTGAAACCATGAAAGTGATGAAGGAGAGCGGCAAAGTTACCGGAGCGGCAGTTATGCAAAGCGAAGCAACACGTTATGCCGCCGCAGTGACCATCCCGGATTTACAACAAAAAATACGGGAAGCTGAAAATACCCTTTGTCTTTTAGTAGGACGCACCGGGGGAACTACTATAGAACGGGGAAAGATAGAACAACAACCTCCCGCTCCGATAATGCAGATTGGCGTCCCCGCAATGCTGCTCGAAAACCGCCCCGATGTCATGGCCGCAAAATTCCTGGTCATGAAAGCTTACGAAACAACCAAAAACGCCCGGGCATATTTTTATCCTTCACTGAATATTACCGCTTCAAGCGGACTTGCATCGGTCAAGCTGGATGAATTGTTTGATCCTGGTTCTTTTGCCGCGGCCATCATCGGCGGATTGACACAGCCTGTTTTTGATAAAAAAGCAAATACTACCAGGTTGAAAGTCGCTAAAGCGCAGCAGAAAGAAGCCCTGCTGAGTTTTAAGAGTACGTTGATTACCGCAGGAAATGAAGTGCAGAATACATTAGGCTCATACCAGACGTCTGTCAGGAAAATACAGCTTCGTGAACTGCAGCTTGATTCTTTGAATAAATCGGTTGATTACACCAAAGAATTGCTTACCTATGGCACTGCGAACTATACAGAAGTGCTCAATGCGCTACAGGGATTATTGTCCGCACAGCTCAGCAGTGTGAATGACCGTCTGCAGCAGTTAAACGCTGTCGTTTCACTGTATCGTGCGCTTGGCGGTGGCTGGAAACAGTGATAATTGTGTATTCGTATCATCTCCCCAGAATGTAGCATTGTATTGCCGAAAGGGTTACCCTTCGTCATATACTTGAGCGTTCAGAATTGTATAAGCCTCTACTGCATCAAGTAATACAAGGAGTCCTTGCCGTGTATTACTCTCATAGATTTTAGTATATTCCCTCCTTGTATCATCTGACTTTTTGACCCCTTATATCCTTGATGCTTAATGTCTCTTCTTGTTCTTTGCAGATATGCAGGGACGATAAGACCTTCATTTCCCTATCCGGGGAAAGCAGCATTTTCAATAACGAAAGAGGCCTGATTCTTTTAAAATATTGAACGAGAACAGGAAAAGAATGGAGAATAATGTGAAGGAGTATTTATTTTGATTTTACTGTGGATTATTCTTTTAAATCCGGTCGCCAGTAATTTCGTTCGTTTCGCAGATATTTCTTGAGTCTCGCCGTCCTGTTGGTCCCAAAGCGGTCAAGGCTGTCCTTGATTCCCAGTTTACCTACAATTGTGTAAATGTCTTTTGAGGCTCCGCTTCCGGGGAATTGAAGGACAAACGGCATCATCAGCTCCGAAGAATCGATGACATGGGAATCATCACGAACCATGCCGATGTATTGCATGGAAACACCCAGATATTTTTCGGCAAGTCCGGCGAGTTGGATGCCCTCTTTCTCCTGGGAGTATCTCCGCAGCTTGTTCATGATCAGTTTTGGACGAAAACGGTTCAGGATATCGAGGATAGTTTTTGAAGATGCGCTGTCTATCGTAGCTATGCGGTTGATCAGTTCGGAAATGGAAAGGCTGCCGTTTTTATTGCTACGGCCTTCCTGCATAATAAAGTCCCCGATTTTTGTGCCCCGTTTGAATTCACGTTCGATCATACGGTAGACAACGCTTTTGAGGAAAGAGTAGGCATTGATTTTGGCGGTCGGCTCCGGGTTTGTGATAAGGAAACCTTCGTTGGATAATACAAAAAAATCAAGCGTATTGAAACTCGTTCCGGCCCCAAGATCGATCAGGATGTAATCAGCCTCGAGAAGTTCGAGATGCTTCTGCAGCCGCATTTTTGTCTGAAAGGGGATATTGGCCAAACCGACCATGTCGCTCCCGCCGCTGATGAGCCGAAGATTTTCACTTGGTGT
>JBAYHX010000137.1:0-8179 GCA_041665965.1 Candidatus Latescibacterota bacterium | reverse complement strand
AGAAGAGTATATAAAAATCGGCCCAAGTTTCCTTCTTTTCAAAAATCCCTTTATAACTATATTGTCCATCTCGGTTTTGATGGTCATATACGATTTGGGTTCAATCTTCAACATCTCTTCGTAGACATCCCGAACGATAACCTCTTCTTTACCCAAACATATTTTAAAGAGTACTATTTCGTTATCGCTGAGACTTTTTGTCTTCGTTCTCATTCTCTCTTTATCTCGCTCTCATTGTTCATTCATCAGATACCTGATGGTAAGATTATATCACTATAAGAACTCGATTGTGTATTGTTAAATCACGAAAACATGATATATTCATTATTTCCAAGAAAACATTTTGTAGATTAATGAGAACCAGCAGAAAAGTCAAGGCAATTATATAATACTACTAATATATCAAATTTTTATATTTATGGACATTACAAGAATGTCACTTCGATTAGGAAATTCACCGAGACAACGGCTTAATAATTCAAGTCACAAATACCTTACTCTCAGGCAGGTATTCATGCATGAACTTTTTTACTAGTAAAGGCCGGACTCATAACATTCTTGATTTAACCCCATTTTTTTTATATCTTATTATTATTCTTTATTCTTAATCACAATCTGAAAATAATTTTATAATTATAATATTCTTGGAGAAACTGTCATGCCGAATGCGTATGATGCCCTCATGGAACGGGGTTTGATCGAACAGGTTTCCGATGAGGAAGCGCTCCGCCAGAGTTTTGAAAAAGAGAGCCTGAGTTTATATGCAGGTTTCGATCCCACCGGGGACAGCCTTCACCTCGGTCATCTTTTCCCGCTGCTTTGCCTGGCAAGGCTACAGAAGCTCGGACATCGTCCGGTCGGTCTTGTCGGCGGCGCTACCGCAATGATCGGCGACCCATCCGGCAAATCGGAAGAGCGTCAGCTCCTCAGCGAAGAGGTTATTGCGGCAAATTCGGTGCGAATCAAAATGCAGCTTGAGAAGTTTCTCGACTTCTCCGGAAAAAATGCAGCTCTCATGGTCAACAATGCAGATTGGACAAAGAAAGCCTCATACCTTGAATGGCTGCGCGATGTCGGCAAGTATTTCACTGTCAATTACATGTTGAACAAGGAATCGGTACGGAGACGAATCGACGACCGCGCGCAGGGAATATCCTATACAGAGTTTTCCTACATGCTCATCCAGGCAAACGACTTCCTTCAACTCTATGACCTTTGCGGATGCAGGCTTCAGGTTGGCGGAAACGACCAGTGGGGAAACATCACCGCCGGAATCGACCTTATCCATAAAAAAAGGCATGTCCAGGCGTATGGTATAACCTTTCCGCTCCTGACCACTGCGACAGGTGAGAAATTTGGCAAAAGCGCGGGTAATGCTATCTGGCTTGATCCGGAAAAAACCAGCCCTTATGCCCTCTACCAGTACTGGATTCGAACCGACGACCGTGATACGGTACGGTATCTGAAAAACTTCACCCCTCTCTCGCTGGAAGATATTACAGATCTGGAACTCAGCATAGTGAACAACCCTGAAAAGCGGGAAGCGCAAAGAGTGCTCGCGGAAGAATCAACCCGGATGATTCATGGCGAGGAGGGATTGCAAAAAGCTGAGCGGGCATCACAGGTTCTTTTTGGAGAATGTGAAATCACCGACTTCAGCGACCGTGAATTGATCGATATATTCTCTGATGTCCCCTCGTCTGTTGTAACCCGTGAAGAGCTGGAAAAAGGCATTGGAGTATTGACCATGTTTACCCGCGCGGAACTTTCCAAATCGAACGGCAACGCGCTTCAGATGATAAAACAGGGCGGACTGTACGTCAATAATATCCGTATCGATGACCAGCGTTTGGTGCTGACTCCGGCGAATCTTGCCAGCCGGTCGATCATGATACTCCGCGCAGGGAGAAAAAGATACCATATGATAAAAGTGGAAGAGAATTCATAATCGTATCCTGGCGTTAAAAAATCTTTTGGCTTGTGAGTTATACCGTCAGGAAAAAGAAATTTGTCCGATCATTCATGACAGTTATTCCTATATGCCCTGTACTCTCTATCATAAAATGATTTCGGTTCTATGCATTTATCTCTTGATTCTTAATTTTATGTACACATACTGGCCCGATATAAATGAATCACTTCGATTGGAGTTACCTCTTTCAAGTTTTGACATCCTTGACTTTATATGATATTTTTTTTATTATTAATGACAGGGTTTAATTTCTTGCCGGGTAAATGATTTCTCTCTTCAAACAATGAAATACAGGCTTATCGGAGAGCAGTATTTGAAAGACATACAGAAAAGACGGAACCAGATAATTGATGCGGTTGTCAACCGTTATCTCGAAAATGCGGAACCGGTAAGTTCAGCTTATGTTTGTGATCATTCCGGGCTTGGATTGAGTCCTGCTTCGATCCGCACCATCATGAAGGATCTGGAGGAGGAAGGTTTCCTTGTCCAGCCCCACACCTCCGCAGGAAGAGTTCCCACCGTTAAATGTTACCGGTATTACGTCAGATATCTTATGCCGAATATCGATCTTGATGAATCGGATATCGCAGCGGTACGGAACAAGATATCGGAATATATGCTACTGGAACATGACGCCGATATATTCATGAACCATGTAGCCTCAGCCCTTTCCGAGGTAACAGACCTTATCGGAGTGGTGATGTCGCCTGTATTCAAACAGGCGGTATTCGATCGAATTGAAATTGTACCTATTTCCGCCGCTTCACGATATATCATTATTATCTCCCTGAAAAGCGGTGTTGTAAAAACCATTAACATCACCGTGGATCACCTTATTCCAAGAAGGAAAGTGGAAGAAACTGCGCGATTGCTTACAGCACGGTTAAGCGGGCTTACTGTTTGTGAGATAAAAAATTCAATTGGGGAACGTCTCCAGGGCGTAAGCGGAGGAGACCGAAGTCTGCTTGATGTAATTCTTACAAGAAGTGATGTTATTTTTGGTTTTTCAGAAGACAGTCGGGTTCATCTGGCGGGGCTTTCCCGGCTCCTTTCCCACAGTGATTTTGCAGGAACCGCAGATAATTCGCTTCGATTGGCAGCCTTGTTTGAGCACAAGATTGAAATCGCCGAAGCTATCAATAACTCCATTCCAAATATTGATGATGTAAGCATCCATATAGGAGGCAGCGGCTCCTGGGGTAATTACCCTCCCCTTTCGCTTGTTTCCACGGTATACCGATCAGGAAACATGGATGGAGCGATAGCGGTAATCGGACCTGCCCGCATCCATTATCCCCGGTTATCTGCAATAGTCAAATATACTGCTTTGATGACATCGAGCTTCTTTTCGTCGTGATAGTCACCAAGCATTTGGAATATAGAGGAGAGGAAGAATGTTCATGAAAAAAAACGATAAAATACCCCATACGAAAGAACATAATGGCAAATTTTCGGACAAAGCGGCTCAAAAAGAGGAAAAGACCCCGCCAATCGATATAGAACTTCAAGCAAAACAAGCCGCTATTCAATCCGAACTGGAAGAAAAGCTTTCGGATCTTACTGAAAAATATATCCGTCTGCTTGCAGAGTATGATAATTATAGAAAAAGAACAGCCAGAGAATTTGAATCTGTTATTACTACCGCCGCAGAAAAGCTGGTTGCCGAATTCCTTCCCATCCTTGACAATCTGGATCGTGCGACCGAACATCGCACGAACAAAACCACCTATGAAGATTACGTTAAAGGAATAGCTCTGATCGAAGACCAGTTAAGGGCCATCCTGGCAAGAGCCGGGCTTGAAACCATAGAAGTAATGGGGAAAAATTTCGATCCTGCGGTTCATTCGGCGATCATGCAGGTCGAATCAGAAACGGCAGAGCCGGGAACCGTCATCGCAGAGGCCGAAAAAGGGTATCTTCTGAATGGCAAAATCATTCGTCACCCAAAGGTCGTTGTAAGCAAACAGAAGGAAAAGGACGGCAATAAAGAATAATATAAAATAAAGCAGCTATCCTTTATAATTAGCAATGTCAAAGAAATAATAAAGTAGAAAAATAACACGGGAAGGGTAACGATTGAAAATAATTGATTGCCTGATCCTGATATAATACATTTTAAAAACTTTTACAGAACTGGATATATACCTTACCTATGGGAAAAGACTACTATTCGGTCCTCGGGGTTGGCAGGAATGCCACTGCGGAAGAAATAAAAAAAGCTTACCGTAAACTTGCTCTCAAATACCATCCGGACCGTACCCAGGGCGATAAAGCATCGGAAGCCAAATTCAAAGATGCAGCCGAAGCCTATGAAGTTTTAAGCGACGAGAAGAAAAAGGCCACGTATGACCAGTATGGCGAAGAAGGACTCAAGGGCGCGTTTTCCGGACAGGGAGGTGGTTTCAGCTGGCAGGATTTCCATCATGCCACCGATTTTGAGGATATTTTCGGGAATATTTTCGGCGGCTCGATGTTTGGAGATATTTTTGGGGGAAGAACCGGCGGACGGCGCGGGGGTCATCCTAATCTGAAACGCGGAAATGATCTGAGAGTGAATATGAAACTTACTCTGGAAGAAATTGCAACCGGAGTGGAAAAGACTATAAAAATCAACAAATTCAAACGGTGTCCTACCTGTTCCGGTTCAGGCGCCCGTGCCGGTTCAACGCCAAAAACCTGCTCAACCTGCGGCGGCGCAGGCGAGGTGCACAGTCAGTCAAGAAGTTTTTTCGGAACATTCATCTCTGTTCAGCCCTGCAGCGCCTGCAACGGTGAGGGAACTATCATCTCGGAATCCTGTCCCGCATGCACCGGTTCAGGCCATGTCCGTGACACGGATACCATTCCCATTCATATTCCCGCCGGAGTGACAACGGGGAATTATATTCCCCTTAAAGGCCAGGGCGATGCCGGTCCAAGAAATGGACCGCCCGGAGATATTATCGTGTACATCGAGGAAATCGAACATGCAATGTTCGAGCGTCAGGGCGACAATATCCTTTATGATCTCCCGATCACCATCACCCAGGCAGCGATCGGTGCATCTGTGGAGGTGCCTACTTTAACAGGCCGCGCCCGTCTCAAGATTCCGGCCGGAACCCAATCGGGTAAAATTTTCCGTATGCGTGAGAAAGGGATACGGCACCTTCAGAAACCCGGCACCGGCGATGAGCTTGTACGTGTCTGGGTCTGGACTCCGAAGAATATTTCCAAAAAAGACCGTCAGCTTCTTGAGGAACTCGAGACCTCCCCGTGCATGAAACCTCCGTCCGGCGGGAAATCTTTTTTAAGGAACAGCGGCAATAATTGATCAGGGAAAAGGTTATTTCCCTGATGATTTTAAAGGCTTGTGAAAAACACTTCACTCCAGAATATGTCGAACCCGCGGAGCGCGTCTACCGAAAGCGCCCGTTATTTCGGAAGGCGGCCCTGATTTATGGACAAAGTCAGGTTTCCTTTGAAGTATCAGATTTTTATAAAATCTCGCCTGATCTGCTATCTCTTTTCTTTTGCCAGATCGGTATAGCTGGTAAGAATGATCCCTTTTTTCCTGATCATCGCTTTAACATCCGGGTCGAGGAGCACGGCAAGTTCCGCTGCACGATGTGCTCCCACTCCAGGATTTGTGAACCTGTCTTTGGGGGAGGCATGAAAAAGAGCGTTCTGTTCGGGTGATTCGATGCCGATATGACATACCCAGAGCCATAAGCCCGGTTTAAGCGCATCCAACTGTTTCAGAGCCTCTTCTTTTTTCTCAGGGACAGGTGTGGAATACACACTGCGCATATTCGTCTCACCCATTTTACGGGAAAGAGGCTGATTGTAATCCTTTGCTATTTTCAAAAAGATTTCTTCAAGTCCGGGATAGCTATTATACCCCTGATAGTGGGTGTCAAGATACTGGACATTGATCCCTTTCTTCTTTGCCAGTTCAATCTGCGCCCTGAATTCTGCTTCGATCTCCTTCAAACTCGGTTTCCGTGAAAACAAAGAATCCGGATGAGTATAGAGAAAGCCGTCCTTGTCTACCAGGCTCGGTACTTTATCCCAGGGGAGAACCGGCCGCCACCGGTATCCAATCCATTCGCCGACAAGCGCCAGATGGACCCCGGTACACCATTGGGGATTTTTCTTGCACAGCTCAGCCGCGCCTTCAAACCACGGCGCAGGGACAATGATTGCACCGGATGTCAGAATCCCGTCATTGAATGCTTTCGTGAATGCTTCCAGAGATCCTTCAGTCATGCCCATATCATCGCCCCGGATGACAAGACGGATACTCTGGGAATGTGAGATGCACGGAGTGGAGAGAATGGCAGGAACTAACAAAACAACAACCATGAACAGCTTTTCGAGCAGGTCTTTCATAGTATCAACCTCCGAAAGAAAGCGATAAAATCACAAATCAAATATTTTATCCGCCCGATTATGGGATAAGCTTAACTCTCTATTATTAGAGAGGAGACTATTTTTACAACAGCGGCCGTGTTTCCATATAATTCAGGATATACTTCTCGTTGCGCATCGCTCCGGTTGAAGCAAGGCTTCCGAGGCTGATCGCCGCAGCGGCAGTGGCATATTTCAGGCTCTTTTTCTCATCCCATCCCTGATGGATGCCGTGGAGAAGCCCCGCGGTGAATGCATCCCCTGCGCCGACATTGCCTGCATATTCCTCGGCTGGAACACGAAATATGGATTGTTCGATCAGTCCGGAAGAGGGGGTGTAAAGATAATTTTTTCCGCGGTTTCCGCAATGAACAACGGCTGTTTTCACCCCGTAATCATCGACAAGGGAACGGACAGCGCGTTTCTCGTCGGCAATTCCCGTTATCCCCTCAGCCTGGTCCTCACCGATGGAAAGGATATCGACAAAACGGAGCGTTTTCTGAAACCGTTTGAATTTCCACCATTTATCCCTTTTGGGTGTGACAAAATCCAGACAGGTGATGATTCCCATCGCCTGTATTTTTTTTAGAACCCTGCCGATCACCGCCCCGTATTCGCTGTCCTCACGGTCGAAGATCGGCATGAGAAGGGAGTAGCCTACCATCGCTATTTTCAATCCCTCCAGCGCTTCATAATCGATATCCGAGGGACCGTAATCACCCATTGCGCCAAAGTAGTACCGGAATGTCCGGTTGACTGAGCCGTTGCTGTCGTGAATGTAGAGCACATGACACACCGAAGTCGGATGATCCGGTACGGTAATAAGGGAAGCATCGGAGAGGTTATGGGCTGCGAGGGCATCACGGACTCTCTGACCGTTCTCATCCTGGCCGATCTTCCCCAATACCCGTATCGGATAGGGTACGCCCATGTCCTTCAGATTGAAACTGTTATTGAGCGCCAGCCCTCCGGTGGAGTATTCACTTTTTTCGGATTCGAAATCGACCCCGGAAAGGTAGCGGCTTCCGTCCGAATATACCATGTTTCCCGGCTCGAGAACTTCTGAGACCATATCGATAACGACACTGCCGGCAAAACCTATACCGTATTTCTCACCCATTTTTTCTCATTACCTCGGATACAGCGCGAGCAACCATATCTGCAATATAGTGTTCATTGGGTATCACAGCAGACCGTACAGGAGAAGAGGGTTTTGCTGATATTTCCGCAGATTGGGCTTTTTCATTCGACCGTCCGCACGAACAGTGTGAGGGGCAGATGTTCCCGGAAAGCGAACAGGCGTCCGCGCTTCCGAATACCCTCAGACGGTCCATCACCACTTCCCGTATTCGGTTTTTGGCTTCCAGAAGAAGATCGTTGAGAAGATAGTCATCCGATTTTTTCAAAAGGTCGCGAACCCGGTCTGCTGCGAGCTTGTTCATCTCGGTAAAGAAATTGATCTTACGGATGCCAAGCCTGACCGCCCGCATGAAATCGTTGTCAGAAATGCCCGAACCGCCGTGAAGAACAAGAGGTACCGGGATCCGGCGTTTGAGTGTGGCGATGAGATCGAAATCAAGCTCCGGTTCTCCTTCATAGAAACCATGAGCATTCCCGACTGCCACAGCAAGGGCATCGATGCCGGTCTCTTCTACAAACCGTTCCGCTTCATCGGGATTCGTATAATATTTTTTATCCGCCCGCGCTTTTCCGCTCCCCTCTGCACCTCCGACTCTTCCCAATTCCGCTTCCACGCTCACTCCAACCGAATGGGCCATCTGCACCACCATCCTGGTTTCGGCGATATTCTGTTCCAGGCTT
>JBAYHX010000136.1:0-8180 GCA_041665965.1 Candidatus Latescibacterota bacterium | reverse complement strand
GTGGAGCAACAACTTCCCTTGCCCCCTTTGGGGGAAAGGGATTGAGGGTTAGGGGGCTGAAGTAATAAAACTTATCATTTTTTCGTTTCCAAAACGACTTTTGCAAAAGGCTCAATTATCAAAGTAAATGGCGTCATTGATTTTTGGTTTACGGAAAGAAAATATTTTTCAACCAGCCTCCTGTTTTTTCCATGACCGCTTTTTCCCAATTACTGGAAGCAAACGTATGATCCGCGCCTTCGATGACAAAAAGCTCCGAGGGAATGCTGTTCTTCCGGAGTACTTCGAAATACTCCTGTGAACAAACCGGCGATATCGTTTTATCACCGGAGCCGTTGACCACAAGAACGGGGCATGCCGCGCGGGATATTTCTTCAAGGGGATGCAGGGAAGAAAGTTCGTCGAAAAATGCCCTGCCGAACAGGAAAGAATTGTACTCAATCGGGAACCGCACTACGTTCACAGAACGGGAATTCGCGATATAACTGAGGTTTTCCAGCGGGCGGGCGACCGGATTGAGAAGAACGCAGGACTGGAGTTTCCCCCCCAGACCGCCGGCAACATAAGATGCGACAACTCCTCCCATGCTGATACCCATGATTCCGGTTCTCCGGGGATCGGCGCCGCATTCTTCCAAAAGATATTCATGGGCGCGGAAGCCATCCGATATTTCATCCGAGAGAGTCATGTTTTCGAACGAGCCTTCGCTTTCTCCGGAGCAGCGAAAATCGAACCGGAGCGTCATAATCCCGAGCGATGCAAGATGACGGGCCAGTTTCACGAATATCCAGTGGGCCTCCGCTCTCGAACCGGTACAGCCGTGATAGAACACTACTCCCGGAGGATTTCCCTCAACCGGAGGCCTGTGCAGAACACCCATGATCTGCATACCGCGATTTGTAAAAGTAACAGGAATTTCTTTTCCAAACATGGCAAATACTTTCATTATTGAATTGTCTAAACCTTGATTTACATGATTATCGGATTACCATGATTGTTTTTCAATCTTTCATCAAGGTAATTTTTGAATCCCATGAATCATGGTTCAGACACTCTTTATTACTCTTTTTTCAACGCCAGCCTGCGGGTGAGAAGGTCATTCGCCATGTCGAAATACCCGAGCGCTACGGTCAGTTCGGTGTCATCGACATGCCACACCTTATAGCGCTCCACCGACCCCCAGACCATGCGGGCTATTTCCTGTTTCAGCTCACGCTCGATTGTGGGGAGGCTGCGTTCGAACAGTGTCTTGTCCGGATCCCCGCCGCTTCCGTATAATGTTTTGCCGATAGCAGCCACATTTTCACCGGGGATTCCATATTTATCCGTCAGCTTTTTTAAATCTTCGTTGAAATGAGAAAGGCTGTCAATATGAACTCCCTTTTGTTCGATAAATTTCCGGAACGTTTCCAGTTCAGCAGAAGAAATACGGTAACCGGAAAGAAATTTGCTGAAATCCTTTGGCACATCTTTATTTCTCAGCAGGTATCCATCGGCAAATTCAAAGTACAGATTGGAATTCCGGAGAACGATTTCAAGGTCGTTCAGCCGTTTCAGCGGAGCGAGCGTTATATCCGGGGAGATACCCCCGCCGCCGTATACATCACGGCCGAGGTCGGTATGAAATACCGGTTTGCCGACTTTGGTGGAATCGGCAGCATTAAGGTCGGTATCATCGTAACCTGCCTTGATGTATTCTTCCCTTCCTTTGTCGTAAGGCCGCTGAATGAGCCTACCGGAGGGTGTATAGTATCGTGACACGGTAAGCACTACTGTTCCAAGCGATTTGGCTTTACCGGGATTACCGGCATCCGGTATGGCGAGAGGATAGGGATTCATGACCAGCCCTTTACCAAAAGATGTCTGGCCGACAATGAGGGCACGGTCATGGTCCTGAAGGGCTCCGGCGACAATCTCGGAAGCTGATGCAGCCCCGTGGTTGATCATCACAATAAGAGGAAGATCGTTAAAAGGAGCGTTACCAGTGGCATTCCAGACACGATCTCTGGCTTTTTTCCTCCCCTCAGTATAAACGATTTTTCCCTGTTTTATGAACAGGTTAACTACACTGACCGCTGAATCAAGAACCCCGCCGGAATTATTCCGGAGATCGAGCACCAGCCGCTTCATCCCTTTCGATTTCAGCATCGTAAGAGCATTTGTAACGTCTTGAGGGGTTTTGACACTGAAACGGGTCAGCGCGATATATCCGGTGGAGTTGTCCAGCATGTAAGCATGGGTAATACTGTTCATCTCGATCAAGCCGCGGGTGATGGTTATGGAAATCGGTTTCGGTACTCCCGGACGTTCAACCAGTATAGTAACCTGGGAGCCGGCCTGCCCCCGGAGACGAACTTTGACAGAATCCTGGGGAACGTTGATTGCATCAATGCCGTCAATCTGAATGATCTTGTCACGGGATTTCAATCCTGCCGCTTCCGAGGGGCCCCCTTCGATCACATCCATCACGGTGATCTTGTTATTGATGATTACAAAGGTGATGCCGATACCTGCGAATTCACCATTGATTCTCTCGGAAAAATCGCTGGCGGTGTCTGGGAGCATATAGCTGGAATGCGGGTCAAGCTTGTCTATCATCCCCTCGATAGCCCCGTCATAAAGTGTGTTGATATTAATTGAATCGACATAGTCTGTCCGCACTTTTTCAAGGATGAATCTCTGAATGAAATCTTTATCGATGATATTAAGATTATCGGCAGAATATGACTGCCCTGTCCCGATTCCGAAAAGGAACAGAAATAACAGGATGGGTATCAGCCATGAATGCCGCGTGTTTTGTTTCATTTTCATTATCTCCTGGTGTTTCCAAATAATCCTCCGGGATGGATATCGATCAAAGTGACAGATCCACACGGGGAGGTATCTCCGGAAATTTTCAATTCCGGAGCCAGTTTGAATTCGGGAGCAATTGAACCGAATTTGCTTCCGACACTTAAAATTTTCGAATAGGGAAGGCTTGCACCTACCATAATCACCATATCAACCGAGTATTCTTTTATTATATCACGCAGTTCGTCTATCAGCCCAAGAACGTAAATCCCATCCTCTTCTCTGCCTCTCAAAGCGCCCGGTGTAACCTCGACGCAGCCTACGATGATGAACGGAGTTGTTTCGAAAGAACCGACCGCTTTTCTGAATGCTGCTGCATCAGCGATACGGCCTACCACTATCGCTTTTTTGAACCGCCGGCGGGTTTCTTTCGACCCCATCACCTGTACTGCAAACCGCCAGCCTGAAATAAAAATCGAGTTGAATCCCCAGCAGTAAAATGATGCAATTCGTGAAAAATTATATTCTTTGATAAAGTATACTATCAGAATATTTAAAAGGAACCCGACAAATACTCCTAAAAATGCCCGCACAGGGTTATTTCGGTATCGGTGGTACATACCCAGAAAGGCGAAAGTCAGCATATAAAAAGCCGAATATACCAGAAAAATGCTTATCCACTGCCTGTCCGAATATTGAGGCGCTTTGTCCAGTGAAACACCAAATCGAAGCATCACTCCGAGAGCCAGAGATATGTTGATGAGGAAGAAGTCAAAAAGAGGCTCTTTAAGCCGTTTCAGATTTTTCAAACCATATCCCCAGGCCATACTGAAATAAATGCCGGTTATCAGAAGCCACCGGGGGAAAACACTTGATCCCGGCCCGTGATGCTTTTCCACAAAAATATGCATGGCGGTATAAAAATCACGGATACTCTTTATGGACGGCACCGTTTTTGTGCTTTCCCCTTTGAAATGGATGATCTCTGTTTCGGGGACATAATAAATCTTCCATCCATTTTGTTTGATACGGTAACAAAGGTCGAGGTCTTCGCCATACATGAAAAAGTCTTCGTCAAAGTAACCGGCGCGGTCCAATGTTTCCTTGCGGAGCATCATGAATGAACCGGAGATGGCATCCACTTCGGACACCGATTCAGGGTCCAGATAGGTAAGATTGTAGGCTCCGAATGTCCGTGATTTCGGGAAAAGCCCGGAAAGCCCGACCATTTTAAAAAACGCCACTCCGGGAGTGGGGAATCCTCTTCGGCATGCCAGTTGAAGGGATCCATCCGGATTGATTACCTTGCACCCGGCGCCGCCGGCTTCAGGATGGCTTTCGAGGAACCCGATCATGGTGGAAATTGTGTCGCTCCGAAGAACGGTATCGGGATTGAGAATGAGAATATACTTTCCCTGCGCCAGCTCCAAAGCCTGATTGTTCGCCTGTGCAAATCCCCTGTTTCCCGTGTTCTCGATAAGTTTGACCTGCGGATGTTTCTGTCTGACCATCGCCGTGCTGTCATCAGTGGAGGCGTTGTCCACAACAAAAACCTCATGCTCGAAACCTTTTGCCGATTCTTCGAGAGTCAGAAGGGTCTGGTCAAGGAAGGAAGAGACATTATAGCTTACGATGACAACCGACAGTTCCATTAAAGTTTACCCACCATCTTGAGAAAACGGAGCTTCCATACCATATATGCCGCTTCACGGGCGATATGGAAGGACATTTTGGATGACCCTTTCGTGCGGTCATAAAATATGATCGGTATCTCTTTTATTGTGAATCCACGGGCTGCGGCTCTCATGGACATTTCGATCTGGAACGTATATCCGGTGCTGTTTACTTTTGTCAGGTCGATCGATTCAAGTACTTTCCTGCGGAAGCATTTGAATCCCCCTGTGGCATCACGAACATCGAGGCCGGTGATAATCTGCGAATACCGGTTTGCAAAATAAGATATGAGAAGCCTTCCCAGCGGCCAGTTCACCACATTGACCCCGCTGATATACCGTGAGCCGAGAACCAGATCTGCTGTTTGAATAGCTTTCATGAAATCGTGCAGATATTCCGGACGGTGTGAAAAATCGGCGTCCATTTCGAACATGATATCATATTCACTATGGGAAAGTCCCCATGTAAATCCCGCGATATACGCAGGCCCCAGCCCCGCTTTTTTCTCACGGTGAAGGACATGAACACGGCTTTCCTTGCCTGCAATGCTGTCAGCGATTTTTCCGGTGCCGTCGGGTGAATTATCGTCCACAATCAGGATATGGAAATCGTAGGGAAGATCGAGCACCGCTACTGTGATCGCCTCGATGTTCTCTTTTTCATTGTAGGTCGGAATAATGACCAGACCCTTCATAAAATTCTCCTGCAGATAACTGTCGGGCGTAATTTCCTGTTGACGCGCACCTTACAAAGCATATGAACAACCTTTCCCCGTCATCAGCTTCAGCGCCTCTCCGAACAAAACGGGGGGACGGTTGAGGATTTCCCCTGCCCGTCCGGTAACAAATCCGCTTTCCAGCGGCCTTTCTGAAAAAAAATGAAGGTCTGCGGTTTTCACCGGTTCTACCAGCGTTTCCGGATACCCCATCACCCGGCAGAGTTCGATTGCCATTTCATGGCGGGAAAGACGGTCGCCAGTTCCGTAATGGATGATCCCTTTGATCCTGTTCACTATCACCTGCCAGAGAAATACAGCCAGCTCGTCAAGAAAAGCGGGAGTTGTTTTCTGGTCGGTAACCACTTTGACGGCGTTCCCGGCAGAAAGTTCCTCTATAAGCCAGCTGATAAAATTATGAGCGGTACCGGCCATTCTCGCACCGAATGGTACGCTGATTCGTACTATTGCGAGTTTATCGAGCACTTTAGCAGCAGAGCGCTCTCCCCTCAGCTTGGAAAGGCCGTAAACATTGATCGGATCAGGTTTGTCCGTTTCAGTATAGGGTCCGCAAAGACCGTTGAATACATAATCGGTAGAAAGGAATACCATGCCCGCCCCGCATTTTGAACAGGCTTCGGCAACGTTCCCGGCGCCTTTGTCGTTGACCCGGATGGCTTTGCCAGGATTTCTTTCACACCTGTCGACGTCGGTCATGGCGGCCAGATGAACCACCATGTCCGGCTGGGCGCAGGTGATGGCCATAACCGTCTTGTCATGATCCGAAATGTCAGCCCGATACCAGGGTAAATCAGAATCACTCTGTTCACAGGGGTCGAGCAGAACCTCCGTTTCAATATCCGCGGGCCGCTGCAAAAGAAGCGCCCTTCCTATCCTTCCGGTAGACCCGGTGACAAGTACTCTCATTGTTCTTTTTTCTTTCTCCTGAGATATTCTGCCGTTCCGGAGAAACAGAGGATAAGAACAATGAAAGTCAGCGACGCCAGAGTCACCTTCTTTGCCGTTTCATACGGAGCAGACCGGAAGGCGAACGTGATCTCGTGTTTTCCCGCCGGACAGGCAACCGCCATGAACGTAACATATGCACGGTGAATTTTTACTTCCTTTCCGTCCACCCGGGCGCTCCAGTAGGGAACCCAGTTGTCGGAAAGAACCAGGAGTCCCGGAGAAACAAAATCAGCTTTTATTATTGCGCCCCGGGCTGTATAGACCATACTTTCGACCCGTGAGATTTTTGTGGAATCAGCCGGCTGGGAAATTTTTAACTCCGGCTCCTCGTTTACTATGGCATTTTTTGCCGGGTCGAAACCACCTTTTAATAGATTTACAGCGGAAGAATCATTTTTTTCCACTGTATAGTCGTGTACAATGAACGCCCGGTCCAGCGCTCCAAAGTTCTCGACCGGCCTGGCATCTCCCTGTTCGGTTGGAATGAGGATATATTTAACCCCTGCAACATTCATAAAATTATTGGATGGAATACCCTGCGGATTGAATTTGCCGTCATCCAGCCACTTTCCCAGGTAATTGACATAATTCCTTCCCCCGCTGAACAGCTCGTAATTTTTCAGTTCGTTATTATGAAATCCATCTGCTGTCCTAATACCAAACTGCGCATAGTAATTAGGGCTTTTCCCGCTGAACATGCCGAGAACCCTGAAAGGAGGAGCGTTCTCCATCTGTTTCCTAACATCGGTGACAGTCTGGCTGGGGATAAGCGCCGGATATGTCTGGGGATCGATCACCGTGATATATCTGCTGGATACCATCGCCTCATCAACAGTTATTATAAGAGCGAGCAGTATGATGAAAGCTGCGATCCCTATTTTTTGTGCACGAAACATCCTAAGACCGACAAGAGCCGCTCCTGCCAAAAGGGTAATTACCCAGAGGTCTCGAATAAAATACGGTATATTCTGAGGGAACATCGCCGCTGCCTTGTTCGATGCCTCGCCGCTCAGGAACAGGTTTGCCCAGAGATTGAAAAGGCTCTGGCCGCATATGCTGAGAACAAAGGAAATAAAAACCAGCGAACCGAGAGCATAAAACAGCCCGTTACCGGTTTTCCTTTTTTCATTTATTTTACCCTCGATAAGAGCGGAGAGGTACGATGATGATATGACAACCATCGAGAAGCAGAACAGAAAGATTATCATACCCGGCGCACGGAAATTCTTGACGCCGGGAACAAGGGAATAGAACAGATGATACAGGGGGGTTGTCGCCCCGACCGCATAAATGAGGGATAGAGCCCCCAGACCGAGGAAAAACCATGTACGGCTGTTTCGCCAGGCGATAAGCGCCAGTACAGCGAACAGGATGGGCAGGATTCCGTTATACTCTGAGTTGAGCTTGAATGGATTTTTTCCCCAGTACAGGTTTTTTTCAAGTCCCGACTGGAAACCCTGAAACGAGGGAACAATCATCCCCGCAACTTCTTCCGGGTGCATCGACCAGGAAGTGGCGTATTCGTAGCTGGTGCGTTCTGCGCCGGAACGCACAGACTGGGCGGTGGTAAATTTGTACGAAGGGAAAAGCTGAACGAAACCAAGCGTAACCGCCAAAAGCACTGCGCCGGCAAAAAGGCCTGTCCTCAAAGAGAGAGCAGGCATTCCTTCCTTTCTCGTTTCAAAGAGCCTGAAAACAAAATAGAGACCCAGCGCCCAGAACGCGTAGTAGCTCATCTGCATGTGCGAACTGAGGATCATAAGCCCCATAACGCCTCCCAGAGCAGCGAATTTCCAGAGGCGCGGGGCATTTATCCCCGATTCAAGAAAGGCGAATGCAAGGGGGAGTAAGGCGATAACATACATTTTCGCGTCATGCCCCGGGAAAACGAGCGAGACAAACGAGGGCGCAAGCATGTACATCAGCCCGCCGAGAAATGAGATCTCTCGACGGATACGGAGAGTCCGCAGAAACAGATACATGAAAATACCGGCCAGCAAAACATGCCAGACGAGTTTATATCCCAAAGCCC
>JBAYHX010000135.1:0-8183 GCA_041665965.1 Candidatus Latescibacterota bacterium | reverse complement strand
CTTCATTATCAATGTCTTATCATCTTTTTAGTAATATACCGATAATGAAGAGTTTTGCAACTAAAATCAGCTCAAATAATAGTAATTTTTAGAGGTGGCCTTAATGATTATCAAAACTTTTTATTGTTAAAGCACCCGTATTGACAGATATTTGTTGATAAATTTCCTTTTTATAGAGAAAAGTGAAAAGTTACGGGGAATGTGCTCATGATAAAATACATCGTAACAATTTTAATCATATTATTTATTGGAACTTCAGTGATTAGTATCAACCGTATCACGTCAAGTTCCATGGAAGATACTCTCGAAATAGGAGACGCTATAATAGCGCTGAATTACTGGTATGGAATAAAGATGCCGTTTACCGATTATCAAATCCTCAGCGGACGGGAACCTCAAAGGGGCGATATCCTTTTTTTCAGAAATCCTCGAATACCCAGCGAGATATTTTTAAAAAGATGTATCGCTGTAGGAGGACAAACGGTTGAGATACAGGCGAAAGAGGTTTTTGTCGATGGTGTCGAGATTCCCCTTCCACCGCAGGGGAAACACGCTGATCATTCCATTTTTCCCAAAGGCACCAGCGACAGGGATTTTATGAGGCGGATTACTCTCCCCGATTCGACTATTTTCGTTTTGGGGGACAATCGCGATTTTTCAGGCGATTCACGTGAATATGGGCCTATCCCCAAAAAAAATCTGACAGGAAAAGCATGGATTATTGCATGGAGCCTGGCCCCGGGTGTCCAATGGAAAAATATTGAACAAAAAATGCGTAAAGAAAGATTCTTTGTCCCGGTAAAATAATATTTTGCTTATTGTTGTAACTATTAAGGTGAATAAATACCTCAGATGAATCAGCTCGAATGCTTTAAAGCAACTGTAGAACACCGTGAACATCAACAATTCCTCTTCTATGCCGGTTTTACACCCGACCTTGAAAAGAGAATAAAAGAAGTATATGATGTCGGCGTCGGAGATATCCGTGACTTTTTCGGAATGTACAATCCTGTGATGCCTGAAATGCTGCCGCCGGAAGATTTTATCCCTCAGGATTTTTCAAGGTATTTTTACGACAGTGAAATTCCCAAAAACGCTTTTATCAATCCCCTCGGGGTTCTTGAGATTCCCGGCAGCATGTACCATTTTACCAAATATGTCAGCCCGCTGCGTCATGCCGAGCGGTTCTCGGATATTGAAACCTTCCCCTACCCCGATGTTACCGGCTTCTCTTCCGGCCATTTCAGCGAAGAAGTTAATAAAGCCCACGCGACCGGAAAAGTAGCGGGATGCTGGATAGGTCATATGTATGAGGATTCCTGGCAGATACGAGGATATGAACAGTTTCTTATGGATATGATTTGCCGTCCCGAATGGTGCGAATATATTCTTGACAGGGTAAAAGCAAGGAATATCGCTGTAACCCGCGCTGCCGCCCAGGCCGGTGTGGACTGGATCAAGACCGGAGATGATGTCGCCAATCAGAAAGCTATGATGTTTTCTCCCGAGCTATGGAGAAAATTCATGAAACCCCGATGGGCTGAGGTTTTTGCTCTGGCAAAGAGTATCAAGCCGGATATACAGATCTGGTATCACAGCGACGGTAACATAGACGATATCGTTCCTGAATTGATTGAAATTGGAGTAACCATCCTCAATCCGGTTCAACCGGAATGTCTTGACCTAACGATGATAAAACGAAAATACGGCGGAAGTCTGGTTCTGGATGGAACAATCGGGACACAGACTACCATGCCCTTTGGTAGTCCTGATGAAGTATCGCGTATAGTGCGGGAAAGAGTTCGAACCTTAGGATATGATGGAGCGCTCATTCTTTCTCCCACTCATGTGCTCGAACCGGAAGTTCCTCTCGAAAATATTCGAAGATTTGTTGAAACCGCCGGAATGTTGTAAAAAAAACAATATTCAACAGTTTTTCTTTTTTTAGGGCAATCCTTTTCTTGATTTCCAGGCGTCTAAAACATATATTCATTTCTGAATTAACGGCCTGGAGGTTTAATGCAAAGAAACAGCCCAAAATCCAAAGCCCAAAGTCCAAAGAAGAACAGTGTTTCCATTCTTTTTCCTTCATCCTTGATCCTTTTCTTTTTGACAATATTTCTTCTTTCGGGATATTCTTTTTCCGCATCTGCACAAAATGCAGATAACCATTATTCAATCATGTTCGGATGGAAAACCGAAGGTTCCCATGAACTGCTGGCCAAACAATCCACATGTTACAAACAGCTTAAGGATTTCCAGACTCTTGCAATCAGTTTTGGCGCTCTCCTTGGGCCAACTATAATTGTTCAGCAGGATAACGGCGCTAACTTTCTTGAAACGGCACGTCAGTCGGGATTGGATTACATTATCCCTGCCGCTCCCGAATTCATGTTCGGAGTAGCGGCGTTCCGAAAGATGGCGCAGAGCGATTCCTTTCCCCGCTTTATTTCATCAAATGTGGTTGACGAGAAAACCCGTAGGCCATTGGTCGATCCCTACGCTATGTGGTATGTATCCGGAAAGCGCATATGCATTGTGGCGCTGTCCGATACAAACATAATTCGAAATTCGAGAGACGAAAACGTTGCCGGAATCGATATTATTTCATACGATGAAGCGTTAAACAACATTTCGGCAGGTGTAAGGCACGAAAATCCCGATATTGTCATTGCCGCGGGCAGAATGGATCGCGCAAGTATCCGCGAAATGTCCCTGAAACATCCCTTTATCGATATATTTATTACTAACAATCAGACGGGTGGATTTTCCGATGTAAAAGGGACGTCAACAACTGCATTCTTTTCCGGAAAACCTGTATTCATTGGTACTGAAGCAGGAAATCAGCTTGGAATTATAAGCGTTAAAGACCAGGGCGGTATCGAATCCAAGGAGTTCAAGACAGTAACGCTCGGGGATGCTTACCCCCCCGATAAAGATATTATTACCTCCATGAATCGTACCATTGAAGATATAAAACAGAAAGATACTGAAGAAAAGGTGATCACCCGAACCGGAGATGCGGTTACTTCAATTCTAAAAAATCTATACACGGTTGATGTCGTATTTTTGGAAAGACAAAGCCTTTATTACTATCCTCTCAAGGATAGTTTGAACATTTTCAATGTTAGAAATATTATCCGGCCTTTTGAAAAACTCGCACGTTATACCCTTAAAGGATCGGTTATAAAATCGATCAATCAAGAGAGCAAAAACCAGTCTGATCCGAGTCTCCGTCTGCTCATCGCCGGAATGACAGCCGATGGTAAAATAGACTCTATTCCTGTTATTGACGATAATACGTATAAAATCCTTACAACCACACATCTTCGCTCCGGGGGAAACGGTTACACCCATTTTAAAACTGGCGTTGATGAGCAATTTACTAACGTATACATGCTCGATGCCATAGAACACTTTCTTGTTGATAAGGATGAGCGTTTGCGACGCGCCGCCAGACAGAAGATATGGGCTCTGAATATGAATCTTACGATAGGTTCAAATTTCAACAGGGTAGATGTGGATGAGGATAAAGCCGCTTATGGAAGTTCAATCACTACACAACAATTCAAGGATTTGAATGATCAGTTTTTCGGCTATTTACGGTTTGCTTCAGAGAACAATCAATTAACTATCAAGAAAGATCGCCATTTATTGACCTTACAGCTTGATATGCGTTATAAGAGACAGGGATATAAACCACCGGACAAAAGTATTATCTATACTAAAACTGATGATTATTTAATGCTTAAAAACACCTATCTTTACAATGTATCGTTCCTTTCATCCCAGCCAATCGCTAAAGTCACGGTGTATTCGGTGCTCTATTCAGGTAAAGGCAAGCATCCGATAAGGATGGATATCAGCTCGGGATTACAGCGTCAATATCAAAAATTATGGCTTGAATCCGGCTCCATTGAGTTGAACTGGTCGCGAAATTATTTTACCGACCTGAATACTGTCGGGACGAAAGCTTCATTCAAATTCAAGAAAACTTTTACGGCAAAATCTCTCTTGACCGATCCGGCTGTATTTACTTCAACAACCGACATTTATTGGGATCCGACGCCGCAATACCATCACAGGTTCAGTCATACCAATACCAATCAGTTGACATTTAAATTATACAAACAGTTCGGACTTGATTTAAATGTAAGAACATATTCCTACCGGGATAATTCACGAAATAATGTAGCAGTCGGTTTCGTATACGATTTCTATTTGACTTACCAGATGCAGTGGAAACGCTGAAATGGATGAAGATATCTGTATGCGGGAATTTATAAAACTGGCTGAGCGAATAGGCATAGAGATCCGTTACACAACTGATGGACCATCTGGTTTGTGTATGGTGAAAGGGGATCGGATTTTCTTCATCGATAAATCAATGAATCCAAAAACCACATTGTCTCTGTTTGTACGTGATATGAAAACCATTGACATTCTGAAAGGCGTTTATATCGTTCCCCTGCTCAGAAAACAACTGGGGTTGGAAGATGACTCCTCCGAATGGTAGAAATTATTGAAAAAAATATATACTTATTTAAAAGCTTGCGCAGGATTTATTGCCCGTTCTAAGCGGGCATACGGCGCTCCGGCAAGCTGTTTTATCGAAACAACAAATTTGTGCAACCTCCGGTGTCCGTTCTGTGTGGCAGGATCGGGGGCGTTAACCCGTCCAAAAGGATTCCTTAAAATAGATGAGTTTGAAATAATTTTAAGGAATCTTCCCGAAGGAATAACGGATATCTATCTCTGGGGGCAGGGCGAGCCATTCATGACTCCGGAATTTCTTTCGATGGTAAGGCTGGCATCGGAGCGGGGTTTTACCTCGATTGTATCGACAAACGGGCATTTTCTCGATCATCCCAAAGATATTATAGACAGCGGGCTTGATACTCTTATCGTTTCGCTTGATGGCGTTGACCCGGATACCTATGAATCCTATCGGATTGGGGGTTCTTTCAATAAGGTTATTGAAGGGATACGTCTTTTGTCTGAAGCCGCATCCCGAGGGAATTCACGTTTTAAGATCAAGCTCCAGTGTGTTGTAAATAATCGGAATGAAAATGATCTGTACCGTTACAAAGCGCTTGGACGGTCGCTTGGCGTGCAGGGAATTGAGTTCAAAACGCTCCAGGCAGCTTCCCTGCCCGGAGGTGAATCATCAGGCGTCGGCATTCCCAACGACCCGAAACTCTCTCGTTATCATAAAAAACAGCGGGGAGAAAATGTAATTCTTGAGCCTGATTATAACTGGATGCTCCGTAACCGCTGCCTGAGATTGTATTATAGCTTTCAGGTTGACTGGAAAGGGAATGTTCTTCCCTGCTGTTTTGATAAAAACAGCGAATATCTCTTGGGAAACCTCCTTGACGAGCCGTTTGATACAATATGGAATGGGGAAAAATATAGAACGTTCCGGGCAGAACTAAATAGTAATGGACGAAAGCTCCCCATGTGCCGTGATTGTACCGAGGGACTTCGGAGGATGAATATTCGTGTCTGAATTGCTGAAAAGGTTGTATGTACGTTTCCGGGGTGTACTCTGGATAGTGAGACTCATCGTAGTATTTGCGTTGTTTTCTATACTGGTTTACTCGGTGAAACCAGGAGATATCTTTGAAGCTTTCCTTCATGCCAGACCACTGTATCTTGCTCTCGCGATCCTGCTGGTCATACCAAACATGTTTCTCCAGGTATTCAGGTGGAACTTTATCCTGTGTACAGTTTGTCCCAAACCTTCTCTCGCATCGGTTATAAGGTCGTTGTTCGGCGGTTTTTTCCTGGGGGCGGTTTCTCCTGCGCGGGCAGGTGAATTTGCCAGAGGTTTTCTTGTCCCCGGTCACTCAAGAATGAAAATTGCTTCACTAACAGTGCTTGAAAAAGGCCTTAACCAGTCCATGATATATTTTTTCGGGCTTATCTCTCTGGTCTTTCTGCTTCCTTCTTTTTTTAAAGTAATTCCTATACTCGCCGAATGCATGGTTTTAATTATACTCTTTAATATATCTCGCCTGAAGCCGCATATCGAAAAACTTGTTCTACGGTTTACTGTTGAAAACACAGTTAAAAATTCTCTTGCGGCATTCGATGCACTTACTGTGGGAAAAACCGGTATTATGCTCTTTATTTCAATGATTTTTTATATTATTTACAGTATTCAATTTTACTGTCTCTTTCTCTGCTTTACCGATCTCTCTTTTCAGGTGGCCTGCAAGACAATTCCGGTCATTTACCTTGTAAATGTTCTCCTTCCGATCTCCATCGGCGACCTGGGTGTAAAAGAAATGGCTTCGATCAAACTTCTTGCGCCCTTTGGAATTGCAGCCGGAGCCTCTTTCAGCGCTTCACTTACACAAAATGTGCTGACCTTTCTTATCCCAAGCTTTATTGGGGGTATCATTATCGCTACCGGTTATCTCAAGCCTCATCAAGAAGCTTTCCCATCAGACGATTATACTGCTCCTGAGTCAGGGCATTAACATCTTCCAGCTTTTTCCGAAATCTCCGTATATTTCTGAATCCCAAAAGTCCGGCAGCCCTTGCAATATCTACCGAGCCGGTAAGAGGCACTACATTTACCGATCTCCCGGAACCAATTCTCAGACACTTTTCAGTATCCTGAAGAAAGCGGTAGGATTCGATAAGCGTTGCGGTATCGTGACGGTCCAGGAGGTGTGCGGCGCCGAGCGCTTTTAAAATATCCAGACTATCACGACACCGGATTAAAGGCGTTTCCTTTCCATAATGTGCTGCACTGGTCTGCGCAATAAAATCGATATCTGCCTGGCCACCGGGGCCTGATTTAACATTTATCTGCCCGGGATACCGTTTCTGAGAATTATCAGACATTTTTGACCGGATATTCATAATATTCGAGATTTCCTGACGGGTAAATCTCCCTCTGTATACAAAACTACTTACAAGATTCTCGATTTTAGCGGCAAGGTGATCGTTGCCTGCTGCAGGTCTCGCACGAACGAGCGCAAGACGCTCCCATTCCGCGGCTCTTGTGTCAAGGTACTTTCTGTATTCATCCAGCGAAATTGCCAGAACTGATGCTCCTCCTTCCGGTCTCAGCCGGGCATCCACATCGTAAATTTTGTCGATCCCGCCGCCGCCCGTTATAAGAGAAAGGATGATCTGTGCAAGCTTTACCGAATATTCCGATATCTCCGCCCCTCTCTTTAGTGGAGCAGAACTCTGATAGATAAAAATCAGATCCAGATCGGATCCAAAATCCATTACACCTGCCCCCAATCGTCCGGCGGCCATTACGGTGAATGCATAACCGTGGGTACGGGAAAAATCCTTTCCTCCGAGCAGACCGAATGCTCGTTCATACGCTGTTTTCACAACGCTTTCGGCTAAAATTGCAAGATTGGCAAAGGTTTCTCTTGTATCCGCAAGGCCGGTGATGCTTCTTGAACCGATTCGCAGTTCTTCACGGTTTTTTATAGAAAGACACGCTTTTGTAAATTCCTCATTCGATTCACACCCACGGTTGACTGACAAAAACTCTTTTGTGATTTTCTTCGTATCAGGCGGATTGCGAATTTCACCGACTTCCACAAGCCAATCCAGCAGGGATGGGTCTTTTGATAAAATATCGGTAAGAAACACAGAGCCATGCGTAATTGCGACCAACAATTCCATAAAACTGTGATTACTGTTCAGCACATCGAAAAGAGTATATCGCGCGGAATAAGAATCAATGATACGAGTGAGCCTTTCAAGAGCCCCTCCCGGATCGGGCAGATCGGAAAGAGAGCGCAGGAGTTTTGGGGCGAATCGTTCAACAGAAGGATGTGTATAAGCTTCTATAGACGAATCCCTGCCGTTGATGAGACGGAAAAGATTTCGGGAGGTTTCTTCGGGTTTAGGGAATCCCAGACTCTCCAGAAATCTCCTCCCCTGTTCTTCTTCTGTATGCCCCAGCACCACACGGATGGCCATTTTTTCAAAGGAACCGTGGCCTCCGGGGGAAAATATGTCCTCATAGATTACTCGCACATTTTCACGTAATTCCTTGATTTCCAGGTTGAAAGCTTCACCGGGACTGCCATCGTATTTTTTATATCCGAGAAATTCAGCAAGCTCGTTCAGATCAGGAAGTGAATCCGGCAGAGAAAAAGCGGGGAGAAGTTCTTTCCATTGAAGGGCGTTTTCTATCTGGCGAT
>JBAYHX010000134.1:0-8192 GCA_041665965.1 Candidatus Latescibacterota bacterium | reverse complement strand
TTTTCCCGTGGAGGTATGCGATTCCGTATTCAGTCACGACATAGTGGACATCGCCGCGGGTTGTTACCACTCCCGCGCCGGGTGAGAGGTACGGTACAATTCTTGAGATGGTGCCGTTTTTTGCCGTGGATGGGATGGCTATTATCGGACGGCCTCCACGGGCAAGGGCTGAGCCCCGGATAAAATCTGCCTGCCCGCCGATTCCCGAGTAAAACTGATGTCCCAGCGAATCAGCGCACACCTGCCCGGTCAGGTCTACCTCAAGGGCCGAATTGATTGCCACCATATTGTCGTTCCGGGAAATGTTACGGGGATCGGAAACATAATCGGTGGGATAGAATTCGAAGATGGGATTATTATCGATGGTATCGTAGAGACGTTTTGTTCCGATGCAGAAAGCAGCAATAACTTTTCCCGGATGAAATGTTTTCTGGTTGTTGTTGATAACACCCGCCTCATAGAGGTCGATGATTCCATCGGAAAACATCTCTGAATGTACTCCGATATTACGTTTATCAGCGAGATGTTTCAGCACAGCGTTTGGGATTCTTCCAATGCCGGCCTGAATGGTCGAGCCATTCGGTACAAGTCGTGATACATAGTAACCGATCCGTTCATCAGTCTCATCCGGTTCCTCCGGCAGATATTCCATCACCGGTTCGGTATACTCGACGATCGCATCAAGAAGTTCCACACTTACAAAACTGTCTCCCAGCGTGCGGGGCATCTGGGGGTTAACCTGTGCGATAACATAGTCGGCATTTACTACCGCAGCCTTGACAGTTTCCACAGAAATCCCCAAAGAACAATTCCCAAAGGTATCAGGAGGTGTCACTTGAACAAGAGCGACATGGATATGGAGACGTCCGGAATTCATTAGTTTCGGAATTTCGGAGAGAAAAATAGGAGTATAATCCGCATCCCCCCGCACTACGGCATCCCGGGCAGCCCTGCCGATAAAAAAGGTGTTGAGACGGAACATATGACGGTATTTGGGATCAGCATAGGGAGGTGCGGTATTGAGAGAGATCAGGTGTAAAATTTCTGAATCGGAAAAGTTTTGCGGAAAATGAATCATATTATTAACCAGATATTGCGGCTCCGCACAACCGGTACCAATAAAAATTCTATTTCCCGGCTTGATTTTCTGGAAAGCGTTCTCTACGGTACAGATTCTGCTTTCGTATACCTTCTGAAGTCTTGGGATTTTCCATTCCATCGTCATTTTGCATCTTGATCGTAAAAGGATTCAATTGGATTAATGTGTCTCAAAATAAAGACATACGAAAAAAGTATATATGCGGGAAATACCGATATATTCCGGCTCGGCTTTCCTCTCCTGCCATTATGACAACTGTTTATCGTTTAAAACCGCTGCCTTTATGCTAACAGCCGCCTGAGGCATAATTTTATCCGATTTTGATTTCATTTCTTTTCCGAGATTGAAAAAGAGCTTAACCGCCAGCGAGATCGAAGAAAGCTTTGACCGTGCCGAATCCCCGCGTGATGTAAGAATAAGAGGCATGTCCCCGCAGAGAATCACTCCGGCTGCGATAGCTCCGGACTGGGTTGTCAGGGATTTATAGAGCACATTTCCCGCATCGATATCCGGCATAATGAGAATATCCGCATTCCCCTGTATCTGACCCTTGTAGTGTTTTTCATGAGCAATAGCAGGGTTCATCGCCACATCGAAGGAAATAGGTCCTTCCACGATGCAGTCCTGTCGGCCGGCGAAATGCCGGGCAATTATTTCGGCTTCGATCGAGCTTTCGATACTCGGGTTGACGCTCTCTATCGCCGATATTACAGCGACTTTCGGTTTCTTTATATAGAGGTTGAAAGCGATCTTGAGCGCATTTTCAATGATCTTAACCCGCTTCTCCTCATTTGGGTAGGTATTGACCGCTGCATCGGTGATGAGCAGAAGCTTATTGCGAACCGGTATATCCATGACAAAAACATGGGAAATGAGCTCTCCGGATCTCAACCGTCCGGTGTTCTTAAGGAAGTGGAATACACCCCGTAGAATATCTTCGGTTTTCATGTATCCCTTCATGAGAATCTGGACCTCGTTTCGCTCAAGCATCTTCAAAGCATCTTCGACCGGAGTTTCAGTATCTATGATAGAGTAGTTGTCATTGTCGATTATAAGGTCGAAATCATATGCAATCTGGTTGATAGCTGCAAAATCACCAAGCAGCTTGAATTTTGCGATACGAAAATTCCCCTCTTCGTTAGCCCGTTTGGCGGCAAGAATAGCTTCTTCATTATCCGCACCAACAATAGCGATGGTCGGCATATAATTTTCCTTGACCGTAATGCTGGTATCGTCGATAAGTTCATCCAGGGTTAAAATCGGCGCATCTTTCTTTCTGTAAATGACCTTCCGTTCGAAAATAACCGTGTCTATCAGGCGATCCTCTTCCATGTGTTTCTGCTTGAGAGCGTCACGTTCTTCCACATAGTTTTTCAGAGTCTCGGGTTCATAAAAACCTTCAATCAGACCTGCGGCAAGGAATTCCTGATCGATGGATCCGGGCACGAATATGAGAGGATATCTTCCGCCAATATTGGATTCGATCCTGCGGGAAAGCTCCTCGGATCTGGCCAAACCTCCTGTCAATGCGAGAAAATCGATGGGTTTGCCGTCAGCGGTTAGTTTGAGCGCTGAGGCTGTTATCTGACGGGCAAAGAAATCAAAGAGCAGTTCGATCTTTTTCTGCTGAATGGAAGTAGCCCCTTTGAAACGGAAACCTTCCAACGCACGGAAATCGTTTGTCCCCGCAAGGGAGAGAAGCCCCCCCCGTGAAAAAGTTGCCGCCTCGAGTTCTTTGAATGTTATCGTATCTTTTTTGATGGCGTCAATTAATCGGGGCAGATCAAGAGGGCCGCAGCGGCTTGTGGAGGGCATGTCTGAAAATGCATCCACCACCGAGGTAACCTTGCCGTTACGGTGCCGGGCGATGGAGAACCCCCTTCCAAGATATCCGGTCAAAGCATTCACATCATTTGGAGAGCGCCCTAATTCTCTGGAAAGCAGTTTCCAGATAGCCCGATGGTTAAGATAATGCGCCCCGGTGCCGTCACGGCGAATTTTGATAAAACCGGTCAGCCGCTCCACTGTTTCGATCTCATCAGAAACCACCGGGTCGCTGGTAGTAAGAAGAAGATCACCTTTATGGCCTCTTATTTCATCAAGTTTCATGACCATGGCAACCGAAAGATTGCTCGCATGTTCTATACGCGGCTCTTCCAGGTCTTTGAGCATCTCGGGAACAAGCCGGTAAGTGCCTGAAGGCACTGGATGTAGAAAACCGCTGCGGCAGGCAATGCCATGCAAAGATTTCAAATCTATTTCGTTATCATCCATCCACGAGATAACCGATTCGACTCTGCCGTCGACTCCATTCGGTTCGTCGGGGGAGAGATGAATTTCTTCTTCCGCAATTTTATCGATACCCTGAAAAAAGGCAACCCGTGTCGATCCTGTTGTGGGATTGATAATAAGAAGCCGTTTTTCCTCCGCAGCAGCGTGAGAAGCGGTCGGGGAATCAAGAAGCCGTTTCATGATCTTTCGTGAACGGCTTTCGCTTCGTTCCAGCGTAATCAGAAAGCTCAATATCTTTCCCAGAAGGATATTGACGCAGGGAGACCCGGTCAGGTTACGGAGAGATTCCACAACAGATGAAAGTTCCGCCTCTGCATCATGGACAATTCTCTCATCGGAATAATCACCGACACGGGCAGTTATATCTTCAAGCCACGATATCCCCGCGGTTTCCAGCTGACGTTCATACGCGCTGAGTCCAATATGTGATTTACCGATTTCAGATACTGATTCAATAATTCTTTTTTGAAGATTCACAATAACACTATCCTTTTTTTCTTATGATTTCTTCCACAGATTCAGGATTCGCCAGATGGCTCAGATCCTCACTGCTTGTGATGTCGCCGGTTGCTATCCTGCGTAATACCCGTCGGACGATCTTTCCCGTTCGAGTATGGGGAAGTTCATCAGCGAAAATGTATTGAGATATTGAAGCAAATTCACCGATTCGCCGAATAATCGATTGCGAAAGTTCCGATTCGAGAGAATCTTTATCAATCTCATTCTCATCAACCAGCCTGTTGTTTATCACCAGAAACGCGACAATTGACTCCCCGTCATCTCCCTCCACACTGACCACAGCAGCTTCTGATATCTCCGGGTGCGAAACAAGAACGGTTTCGATTTCAGAAGTTGCAAGTGACTGGCCGCGAACTTTGATGACATCATCAATTCTTCCCATAAACCAGTAAAAACCATCGCCGTCCAGCCTGACCCCGTCGTTGGTGCTGTAGCATCCGGGCACACGCTGGAAATAAAGCTGACGGTATCTTTCAGGCTGGCACCAGATAGTACGAATCATCGAAGGCCACGAGGATTTGAAAACAAGCTGCCCGCTTTCATTGGGACGGCAGATTTCACCGAGATAATTGTAAACGAGAGCCTCAATCCCGGGGAAAGCAAGACCGAGAGCGCCGGGACGGTTCAGCTCCCTGTTTGGGTAAGTTGATATAATAGCTGAACCGCACTCGCTCTGCATCCAGAGATTGACAACCTTCTCCGGTTTCGAGACAAGACACTGCGATGCAAAAGAAATAAGACGAGGTTTCAAGACATCCCCGCTCAAAGCCACCAATGAAAATCTTCGCTTATTATCAAGCGGTATGTCATTCAATTCAAGGCGAAGGTCATGGAGAAGGGTGGGGGTAGTCAGGAGGGAAGGGGATTCGCACTCTTGCAGTAAACGATGTAAAAGGTCGCTGTTCGACCGAAGACCTCCATCGGTGAGAACGATACAGATTCCATTGGCCAGCGGACCCCAGAGGCCGTAACATTGGCCCGCCGCTGAAGCCAGTTCGAGCGTACATACCGCGCTTTTTACTTCCTCGCCCTCATATATGGATTGAAAAATATAATCGTAGGAAGCGGCAGCCTGAACAATGAATCCGCCTGTCGCAAATACTGAACCTCTTGGTATACCGGAAGCGGAATTGGCGTAAAGAATGAAAAACGGATGTTCCGATTCCACACTTACCGATGATTCAAGAGGTCTCATGCTTTTCGGAGAAACAAAATGTCCATATGAAACTGTTTTCTCTACCTCACGGCTGCCTGTGTTGACAATGTATGTTTCCATGATCGAATCTACAACCGACTGGGCGCGTACATCGTAGGACGAAGATTTTTGAGTAAACGAGACAACCACCATTTTTGCGCCGCTGTTCAGAAGGATCTCACAGGTGATTTCTGACGGGTATCGGGCAGGAATGGGAACATAGATCAGCCCTAGAAAGGCGCACGCCAGCATGAAAAAGACCGTTTCCGGCGAATCAGGAAGGTAAAGAGCAATCCGGTCGCCTGTTTTCAGTCCATGGGTATCCAGAGCGGCTGCAAGCTGACGAACTTCACGGTCCAAATCCTCCCAGGTATAGGACAGGATATCGCCTCCATCTGTGAAATACCTGAGCGCCGGTTTTTTTGACTCTCCGTTTTTACGGCCGGTTTCCAGAACATTTCGGCAGGCGTTGAGTTTTCCCCCGGTGAACCAGGAAACGGCTCCCATCCTGAAATCTTCCTGTACCACCTGTGTAAAAGGAGCATCCCAGATGATACGGTTTGCCTGGCGCTTCCAGAATTCTTCACGGTGTTCTATGCTCTGACGGTAAAATAAATGGTATTTTTGAAGGCTGGCTGGAAACTTCACAGTGGACTGGCCTGGTTTCCCAATCTCCCCTGTATCGTTGATTGTACTATCCTGAGCCATATAGGTACTCCCCGGTAAGAAAAAGGAGAAAATGGAATGGAAATTGCTTCTGCACACTTATATAAGATAATCATTTTAAACGTTTAACAGCAAAGGAAATCGGCGGAGATATGAATAGTTTCCGAAATGAAGAGCCTGAAAATGGGATAATTGCTGTAAACTAATTATATCTTTTACAGCTGGTTATGAGGTATGCTGTCTTATTATGTATCATAAAATTATGTATCATAAAAACGGCAGCATTCAACGTCTTAAACTCAAATTATCTTTCGTTGTTAGAGCAGTGTTAAAAAAGTTTCTCAGATTTCATACTTCAGATTTACCCCTAAAGCCCATTATCTTTCGCCGCTTCACGCATTCCCATAATAGTATCTTCAATTAACTCGCTCAATTCGACTCCGAGCATCCGGGCGCCTTTTTCGATAACCTCACGGTTGGCGCCGGCGGCAAAGGCTTTCTGCTTCCATTTCTTTTTAACCGAGCTGATTTCCATGTCCATGACGCTCCGTGAAGGCCGTACAAGAGCGCAGGCGGTAACCAGACCGGTCAATTCATCGATGGCGTAAAGTGTCTTTTCAAGGTCGCTCAGAGGTTCCACATCGACGCATAACTCCCATCCGTGGGAAACGACCGCGCGCACATATTCCTCCGGCCAGCCATTCTCGCTGAGAATCTGACCGGATTTTCTGCAATGCTCCTCGGGAAATTGGTCGTAATCGATATCATGAACAAGACCGATGATTCCCCATTTCTCCACATCCGCCGAAAAACCGCGCTTTTGGGCAATGTAACGCATGACTGCCTCAACCGCCAGCGCATGGTTGATGAGCGCCGGATTTGTGGTGTATGTTTTGAGCAGTGATAAAGCTTCTTCACGGGTTGGGGTATGTTTTTCCATGGAATTCCTCGTGACAATGCAAGAACAATGGTAATCTTCGAAATCGTAAAAAAAATATACGATATCCTTTCAGGCGGAGAGATAGTTTTTTCCAGCGAAAAACGAAATGAAAAAAAACTCTATATTTTTGCCGCGTTCGTTTGCGTATATTTTTTTAAAATACAAGAGGATTGCTTTTTTTGGGGAAATTTACTCCTATGAATAGAAACATGCTGTTTATCTACGCTGCTTTCTCGATTATTTTCTTCTGCGGATCGGCCTTCTGCGAGTTCAAATCGGTTGAGGAAGCGCTTCCTGCGCATACCGATGATCGAAATATCGTCCGTCATACCGGTTACACGCTGCAATATGACGATCAGTATGAACAGGCTGATTGGGCAGTATATATTTTAACTGCAGAGCATCTGAAAGGAACTATTCCGCGAACCGGTAATTTCCGCGCAGACCCCGCAGTGAAAACCGGCTCGGCGGTTCTCGATGATTACCGTAAATCGGGATATGACCGCGGGCATATGGCTCCGGCCGCTGATATGAAATGGTCGAAAAAGGCGATGTCGGAATCGTTTTACCTGAGCAACATGAGTCCCCAGAAGCATGAATTCAACGCCGGAATATGGGAGACCCTCGAATCGAAGGTCAGGGAATGGGGAAAGGAAAACGGAGAAATCGCAGTGGTAACCGGCCCGGTGCTGAAAAGCGATCTCCCCAGAATCGGAAATAACCGTGTCGCAGTCCCCGGATATTTTTATAAAGTCATCCTGGATTACAAAATGCCGGAATACAAGGCAATTGCTTTTGTGATCCCGAATCAGGCTGTCTCATCCCCGCTTCAGGCCTATGTGGTCGCTGTGGATTCGGTTGAACATCTTACCGGGATAGATTTCTTCCCGTCTCTTCCGGATTCTCTTGAAAATGTCCTTGAATCATCCGTACAACCGGCACTGTGGCATCTTCCCGGCGCTGTTCTGGCGGCTGCGAACCAAACAACAGCTGGTTTAAATACTCAAGCCGCGCAAGATTCTGAGAAAACAAAGGCAACAGGGAACATTAAACCGATTTATTCCCTCCTGATCATCATGTTTTTCCTGATTGCAGTCGCAGTGGCTCTCTGGCTGTTCCTCAAAATGATGAAAGAAATGCTCCGACAGTTCAAAAAATAAAGATAGCTGTAATGATTCTTATTTTATTGACTCCCCCCTCGAAATAAGGGTAATGCGTGCGGTCTGACCGTACCGGGCATTGGTATCACAGAGGAATTTTATTTTGTTTTCTCCTGCTTTAACTTCAGGAACACTTTCCTTTATCGTAACTTCACCGCCGGGGAATCCGTTGGGATCGAATACCTTTGCCGAGCCTGCTCCATTGTACTCAAGGTAGCAGTCAGCGGCGAGAGTCGTTGCAAATGTGATTGTTTTCCCGTTTATTGTGAGCGACGGATTAGTAAGGGGCATCGGTGTTTCTTTCAGAGCTTCGAGCCGGCT
>JBAYHX010000133.1:0-8230 GCA_041665965.1 Candidatus Latescibacterota bacterium | reverse complement strand
CTGGGCGCTTGGATTTGCCGTATATCTGTTCGCGGTTTTGGCAATGCTCTTGTGGATCGCTTTCGGACGGCTGCGCATCAGACGGTGGATTCTTGACGGCGAGGCGGTCATCGACCCCCATCTGCTGGACATTTTCAGCAAAGCAGGAACGCTCCTTGATCTCCGTCATGAATACCCTGTCATCGAGCATAAAACCATTCCCGCGCCGGTCACCTGCCGGGTTTTTCGCCCGGTCATTATCCTGCCCTCAGGATTCGCTTCCGGACTCACCGATGCCGAACTCCACGCTGTGGCTCTGCACGAACTTATGCATATCAAACGCCGCGACACATTTATTTTCTCCGTGATTTCCCTGATACGGGCGGCGTTCTTTTTCCAGCCTCTCGTGTGGGTGGCCTGCCGACGTATTTCCTATCTGGCGGAACTCGCCTGCGACAATGCGGCGCTCGATTCTCAGGTCGATCCGGCAGCCTATGCAGAACTCCTCACCCGTATCGCTTCTACCCTCCCCGACCGCGCGCTCTCGACCGAACTCGCCGCAGGAATTCTTTTTTCCAACAGCATTTTCTTTCAGCGGATACGGGAAATCCTCTCCGACCGCCGCGGCAAGGTAAAAAAGCTCTCACGGTTTGCGCTTATGGGACTGGTAGGCGCCGGTGTTCTATCTCTGGTGATTGCTGCGGCGCTTCCGATAGGGGAGGCTCCGTCAAAGACGGTCAAACCTGTTGAAAAATCAATCCCACAATCGACCGTGTCAACAGATTCATTTAAGGAGGCATCCGGGAAAGTCACTGTTACCGGGCGGGTAACAGGGAATGGTAAACCGGTAGCCGGGGCGGAAATAATAATGTCAGCGTTTTCATATAAAGGAGAAAAGTCTGTTAGTTCTTTAGCTGCGACTGGAAGTGACGGTGTCTTTTCTTTTCCGCTGGACAGGGAAAAACTGAATATGTCAAAGTGGGATATTCAGTTAGTAGTTACTGGCTCGCGTTTTAGCATTGCATGGATGCACCTGACGAAAGACACCGACATTCATAACCTCGCTTTCCAGCTTGGGAAGGCGGCATCGATTTCGGGTATCGTTAAAAATAAAAACGGCGATCCGATACGTAATGCCTACGTTGTTATTCAGAATCTTAGAAACAATGACTTAAGGGACGATAAATATTCCTATTTATATGATACAATCATCGAAATGAGGATGACAACCGATAGAAAGGGCAGGTTTCAATTTACGGGACTGCCTGAAGGATTTACAGCGGGCCTGGGGTTATCTGCGCCCGGATATGCATACGAATATTATCAGTCGGTTCAGACCGGCGCTAAAAATATCCCGTTTACCCTTTATGAAGGGGGCAGTATTCAGGGGAAAATCACGTATGGCGATACCGGGAAACCGGCGGAAAATGTCCGTGTTTATGTCCAGAGCAAAAATGATCGCCCTAATAACAATGAGAACATATATACCGATAAAAAGGGGCTCTACACCCTGCAAAATTTGTCTCCGGGAACATACGATGTTTCAGCCTATAAACTGGATTCTTCCGGCAAACTTTCTCCCGACTGGGCGGGGCAATGGGTGAGAGATGTGACGGTGACCGGAAACAAAACAACGAAAAATGTGAATATTGTTATGAAAAAGGGCGGCATTATCACCGGCAGAGTCGCAAAAGCCGATACCGGAGAACCGGCGCCGGGCGTTCAATTAGTTGCCTCCGGCTATGGGATGGCAACAACCGGCAAAAAGGGATACGATCAGAATGTATCTCCTTTACAAGGTATTATCCCCCGGGGGAAGCCATCGAATGGAGTCGTTGTTTCCGGTAGTGTGACTTATGAGAGAAAGCCGGTCGGCGGGGCAGAGATTTTTCTCTACCATTCCGATCCGGAACACCCGATCAAATCAAAACGTATGGCAGAATCAAAAAGTAATGGTTTTTTTTCATTTGTCATTGCAGACAGCGTGTACGGTTATTGGAACTATGTTTTTGTCACTCATCCAAAATACTCGATCGGGTGGAAAGCGCTCAATCCCGATGCCAAAGATCGTCCTTTGAGTATCACTCTCTATAATCCTTCCTCAATCAGCGGAAAAGTAATCGATAAGGATAGGAAACCGATTAAGGGTGTGTCTGTGAGAATGCCGACAATAATAATGGCAGATCTTTCTTCGGAACCGAATATACTGACTGAATTGATGGGTTTTACTCCCGATATCTTTTTTCCCACTTTTACAACGATCAGTGATAAGAACGGTTCCTTTACTTTTAAAAATTTGCCGATAGGGGCAAAAGCGAACCTCACTGCGACAAAACCGGGTTATGCAAGGTATCTGGGAAACGGCGCGAAAACCGGCTTTAATTTATCAATACTACTCAGGCCGGAAGGCCGGATTTCCGGCAAAGTTATATTCAAAAAAAACGGATTACCGGCGAAAAATGTTGAAATCGGCGCAGAGGGTCTTGGGAATAACTGGGGCAATTCCGGGACAACCGACCGTGCTGGAAACTATACGATAACCGGTTTGTCCGCCGGTTATTATAATGTAGATGATAATGCCCCCGATCCTTTGGATTGGACTGCGGCCGCAGTAGAAAGTGTCAAAGTAGAGGAAGGCAAAGAAACGAAACGGATAGATTTGAAATTGATCAAAGGGGGCGTAATCACCGGAAAGGTGCTGGACAGTGAAACCGGAAAGGCAGTAAAATCCAACAAAAATTCTGATGTTGCTATTTACGGACCATCCCGCCCGCAAAGCGGAGCATCGATTCAGAGTGCGCCGGTTCAGCCGGACGGCTCATACCGGATAAGGGTTGCGCCGGGGAAAAATTATATCTACCTTCGGATCCCTTCAGGGAAGTTAAAAGAGAAAATGCAATCTCACTGGGTGGATGTAAAAGAAGGTAAAACTGTCCCGGATATCAATTTTTATGTTACAAAGGACAGCACACCCGTATATAATTACGGTGAAAAAAAAGGCGCCCTGAAAAGTATGATAGATGAGATGAACGAAAAAGAAGCACGTGACGGGAAAGTGGTTTTTGGAGATGAATGGGCTATGATTGATTATAGCAAATATTTCTGGATTTCTCAAGCCTGGGGCGTGCATCTGCGACCCCCGGACGGATTGAAAAGAGCAATAATCAACCTTGCCGAGGGAGTAAACCGTTATACAGACATCAACGCAAAGGTAAACAACCACCTGTTTCTCGATAGTAAAAAAATATTCGATACTCCATTTGTTTATATAGCAAGCGATGATGAGTTCAAACTCACGGATACTGAAACCGGAAATTTTGGCCGTTACCTTCACAGCGGCGGATTTGCTTTCATCGATAATTGCGCCTCAAGTGATAAATTAGATAGGGTCGAGGCGGCATTGAAGCAGATGCTGCGTGATACGCTGGGTTCAGATGTGAAATTTTCGCCGATTCCGGACGGCCATCAATTGCTCCATTGCTTTAATGATTTCAATAATGGCCCTCCGGGGGGATATGAAGACCATATAACGAAATCTGAAGGCGACTGGCTTGTAAGCCGTAAAATGAAACTTGAAGGTATCTGGATCGATAACCGGCTTGCGGTCGTTTACTCGAACAATGGATATTCCCATACATGGAATGAAATGACAAACAACGATTCCCAGCTTAAATTCGGAGTAAATCTTGTCGTATATGCTGTTACACAGGCAAACGGAATCGGGTACAGGAATTTTATGAAATCGAAACGGTAACTATCCGGCAAAGAAAACCAAATGGTAATCTATACGTGATAATCATTGATCAGTATTGTATTTACTCTCTTTCATATTCCCCGATTCATCGAGTATTTCTTCTTTTTTTAAATCAACAGATTGCTTTTACCGGAATGTCGTCTCCGCCCATCAAAATATTTTAGATTTTTCTTGACAGACGCAATTCTCAGCTATATAATGGTATTGATTAGATGGAATTATGCTTTCTGTTAATCTTCGAAAAATGTGGTTGATCCGTACAATTCTTGTTGATTCTCCATGTCTTTTTATATAAATCCCGCTTTTGAAAAAACCTGTTTGTGAAAGGAGGCGCCTCCCAAAAAAAGAGCAGGTATCTTCATTGGTTTCTCTTGTAATTCTCTCGAATTAACCTGGAGGATAAAACCATGAAAAGATTTTTTTTACCCATTCTGCTAATCTTCGCTGTTACCAGTGCGTACGGCGCTCCTTTCCAACCGACAAAATTGGTTCTAAGCGCCCCTTCGACCATTCAGTACAATTTTGACGGTTCAACGCTCCACATCCCGCTGACCGTTAACGGGAAATCTTCCTATACAATTTTCGCAATTTACACTCGAGATCAAGGAACCGGTATCGGCACGTTCCAGAATGGGCTTCTGGGATGGCACTATGTTAGCAAGATGGACACCTGTGTCTTCTTAAGAGCGGATGGTGTTCATGAAACCGGTTCCGGCGAGATCGCATGGGATGGCAAGGACTCCTATGGTACTAAGGTACCCAAGGGTTCCTATACCTACTATCTCTGGGGTTTCGATAACCAGAGTCCAAAAATACCAGCCTCAACATTATTAACCATGGGTCATGAAGAAGCGCAGCCTCTTCATATCGAGGACACTGACGAAAGCGGTAACAAGCTTGCCAATCCGTATATTTACTGCTGTACTCAAATGAACTATGCGGCTTCTTCGACTGTTCCTTTGACAACCTACAAATGGAGAGTTGGAGTCGCTCCGGAAACCGCTCTTTCCGATATAGAGTGGACTACTTCCGGACGCGGAGATATTAATAGAACAGGCGGTTCCATAGCGCTTGACCCGGCTGACCACTCAATGATGTATGTAGGTGAGATGGATCCCAACTATGCAACGTATATAACAAAGTACAAATGGGTTCCCGGAGGCGCCGCAGTACTCCAGACCGCCTGGGGTGATAACGGGACATACCAGTGGACATCAGAAGAAGTTCGAGGCTGGCTGCCTATGACCGGAGTAGTTGGTGATGGGGCAGATCTCCTCTTCATGAGCTATATGAACCAGATCGATTCGAACCCGTTCTCCCAGATCCTGGTCTTAGACAGGGAAACCGGTTCCAAGGTGAAAACCGTTGATCTGTCCAAATGGTATTGCAGTAAGATTGATGCAGACGGCGGCGGGCAGATGAACAGTGGACCAACCGACATTGATTTCAGCAACGGTGTGGTTACCTCTCAGGGGAATTATTGGTGCACTACCGTGGCCATAGATCCGTACCGTGAGGTTGGAGCTGAGGTTGCCTGGGTCAACAGGAACGGCGACTATGTCCATGACAAAAACTTCCTGCCTGATGCAGCAAATAAATGGATGTGTAATCAATTCGGTCCCCCACCGTGGACTTACACATGGAAAACCGATACTATGGGATTCAGCATTTTCCCGGTAAACAATCTTGGCACTGCCAACTTTGGTCTTATCGGTCCTTCCGGCCAGGGCATAGGCTACTTTGGAACGGCATCCGGAACCGGGTATGGGGGCCTTCTCCCGATGAAAGTGGGCTCGGCTTATGACGGTCTTTACCTGGACAACGGTGATATTACCGGTCATACAGAGGTTCCAATAGTCGGAATCTGGTATGTCGGGTATGACACGATAAAAGGTGTTATCACCGATCAGCCGACCGGAGTTGCTGATGCCGCTCCCGCAGCATTCTCGGTTGCGCAGAACACTCCGAATCCGTTCAACCCGTCCACAACGATCAGCTTTAACCTTGCCAAAGCCGGCAAAGTTACCGTAGATGTTTTCAACATTTCCGGTCAGAAAGTTGGCACGCTGGTCAATACTACCATGAATGCAGGGTCTCATTCGGTTACATGGAATGCCTCGAATCGCTCTGCCGGTGTCTATTTCTACACGGTTAAATCCGATAATTACTCGAAAACCATGAAAATGACACTGCTGAAGTAAAGTTTTTTCTAAGCTTTTTAAGCTCTTTAAAAGCCCGGGAGTAATCTCTCCCGGGTTTTTTTATAGATATATTGATTTTGAAGGTATACGATTTCAGCGCAAAAAATTATACCTTTAGGTAGAGATGAAAATAATTTTTGAAAAGTTTCTCTTCGAGATTTTCCAAAAATATTAGATTTTTCTTGACAGATTTGATTTTCAGCTATATAATCAGCAATACAGTTTTGAAAAATATTAAATATGAATATTAATTTTTCCCTGAAAAATTCCGGTAAAACTATTATTTATAGAGAGATCCCTGATAATTGATTGTCTCCGCAGCAGAGTTGCGAGGCATAAAACCAATTCCCCGGCACTACGTGCTAAAAGTAAATAATTTTTTATTGCGCGTTTTTTTTAATAGATTTTGGAGATCCGAAAGATGTGAATCTCTTCTTTAAGTGTATTCGGCTTTCTAATTCTCCAGAACTTATCATTTCTAATTATAAAATTGACTTGTTTAAAAAGGAGGTTCCCCCCAAAAAAAATGAAGGTGTGTTTTTTCGGTTGTTTTTCGCGTAATTCTCAGAGTTAATCTGGAGGAGAATCATGAAAAAGTTTATTCTACCGTTTTTGCTAATGATTGCGGTAACGAGCGCTTACAGCGCACCGTTTAGCCCGCAAACACTTACGATCTCGTCTCAGCCAAGTGTTCAGTACAATTTTGACGGGTCCACGCTTAACATCCCTATGACAGTAAATGGTAAAGCCGCCTATACCATCTTTTTGGTATATACTACGGGTAAAGGCAGTGATATCGGCACATTCCGGAACGGAATGCTGGGATGGCACTATGTGAATAAAGTGGACACCTGCGTCTACTTAAGAGCTGATGGTGTGCATGAAACCGGCACCAGCAATATGGTGTGGGACGGCAAAGACTCTTATGGAACTAAATTACCTAAAGGCACCTACACATACTACCTTTGGGGATATGACAGCCAGAGCGTCAAAGCACCGGCCATGAAATCGTTACACATTACAAAGGAAGAGGAAGGACCCCTCGCCATAGAGGATACTGACGCCAGCGGCAACAAGCTTGCCAATCCGTTTATTTACGGTTGTAACGAAATAAACTATGCTGCTAAAGCGACTGTACCTTTAACCACCTATAAGTGGAGAGTCGGAACCGATCCTGAAACTCTTGCCGCCGATCTCGAGTGGACTACCTCTGAACAGGGTGGTGGAATTCACAGAACGGGTAGCTCTATTACAATAGACAGGCTTGATCATTCGATGTTCTATGTGGGTGAGATGGGCACTGACTATGCAACCTATGTGACAAAATACAAATGGGTTCCTGGCGGAGCTGCAACACTTCAGACCGATTGGGGCGATAACGGAACCTACCATTGGACAACTGAGAAAGTCCCCGGCTGGATGCCTATGACCGGTGTCATTGGTGACGGCAACGACCTTCTCTTTATGAGCTATATGAACCAGATCGATTCAAACCCGTTCTCCCAGGTTCTTTTTGTTAACAGGGAAGACGGCTCCAAGATTAAGACCGTTGATCTTTCTATGTGGTTCTGCAGCAAAGCTGATGCAGATGCCGGTGGCCAGATGAACGGTGGACCGACCGATTTTGGTTTCGCGGACGGCCAGCTTACTATGGCAGGAAATTATTGGTGCACGGTTCTGGCTCTCGATCCGACTCGTGATGCCGGTGATGAGGTTGCCTGGATCAACAAGAACGGTGATTATATCCATGATAAAGACTTCCTGCCCGACGCAGCGATCAAGTGGGCATGCAATGACTTTAAAACCCCGCCCTGGACAGACTGTTTCAAGACTGATCCTATGGGCTTCAATATCTTCTGCGTCAACGGCGTGGGCACAGCGAGCTTTGGTCTCGTTGGACCTGGCGGCCAGGGCGTAGGCTATTTCACAACAGCTTCCGCTAAGGGGAACCAGAATGGTAATCTCCCTTTGAACGTGGGCTCAGCATATGACGGTATCTACACTGGTAACAGTGAAGCAGCGCTACCGGGAATCTATTATCTTGCTTACGACGCATTTAAGGGCGTAATCTCTGATGGCGTCGGCGTTGCTGATGCCGCTCCCGCAGCTTTCTCGGTTACTCAGAATACCCCGAATCCGTTCAACCCGACTACAACGATCAGCTTCAACCTTGCCAAAGCCGGCAAAGTTACCGTAGATGTTTTCAACATTTCCGGACAGAAAGTTGATACTCTGGTCAATACAACCATGAGCGCCGGGTCCCATTCGGTTACATGGAATGCTTCGAAACACTCTG
>JBAYHX010000132.1:0-8273 GCA_041665965.1 Candidatus Latescibacterota bacterium | reverse complement strand
TGCCGAGGTGTCCCGTAATGCCCCTCAGAAAGACACTGCAACCTATCAGGCACCGGAAAATCAAACGCAGGCTGTTTTGCAGGATTCTTCAGTAAAAAAAGGAACGTCCCCTCTTCCGGCCGAGGCGGGGAACGATCCGGTGCTGGCAACGCTCTACCTTATCGGCAAGGCGACGTCATTCCATATCTGGCTGACCGAAACAGAGATACAGGCCAAAGGCGTTTATGCTGTCAAAGGGATTTCGTTTTTCCATGCTTCGATGGATTCGTTCGCAACCGAACTGGAAAGCAGGGGATCGGTTACAGCTAAAAACCTTCCTGCGGTCTTAAAATCCCCCGGTGCAAAGTACACGTTTACCCTATCCGGGAAAATGAACGGAATTAAAATTTCCGAGAACCTTACTGCCATCCCGCCGGATATGCTCATTTCTCTGGGAGATTCTTTAAAAGCTATTGCAGAACGTGAGTGTGCGGTTGTAGTTAAACTGCCGGAAACTGACCGGACTATTCTGGAAGATGATCTTCCGTTCGTGGTCGAGGGGTCGTATTCAGGAGTTCAAAAGATTCTTGGGGAACTGACCGGCTCCGGAAAAAACAAGATTTACCGGCTGGTTATACGTCCTGCCGGAAACGGCAAGAACTTTAACGGGATCAGAGCATCTTTTTCGCTCCGGGCCGATTCTTCACTGTGATATAATGAGAATTATCGCCGGAAATCTGCGAGGGAGAAAACTGAAAGCTCCCAAAGGGCTCGTTACCAGGCCTGTGCTGGCCAGGGTCCGCGAAGCCCTTTTTAATGTGCTTGGAGGCGTTGAAGGTTTGCGGATCCTTGATCTTTTTTCCGGCACGGGAGCCATTGGGCTTGAAGGGCTTTCACGCGGCGCGCAATCCGCTGTTTTTGTAGACTCAGGCGCTGAACAATGTGCAGTCATCCGCTCGAATATTGATGCTCTCGGAATGGACGGAGAGGTAATCCGCGCCGATGTTTTCAGAGCGCTCGACCTGTTCGCCCGGAAAGGAAGAACTTTTGATTTCGTTTTTGCCGATCCGCCCTACGAACAGGGAATGGGCCGGATGGCGGTTACCCGTGTTTGCGAAAACGGAATCCTTTCGTCCGAAGGCATCATGGCGGTGACAGTGCGGAAAAACGAAGCGCTTCCCGATGAAACCGGTTCTTGTATAAAGCTATTCGACCGGAAGTATGGCGATACAAAGCTGGTGATGTATGGGGAAAAGAGAGATTCAACTATCAAGAATATTGATACGGAATAAAATTGATTCCATTTCTTCTGGGAAAATCGCGGCAATTCACAGAGAAACACCATAACGATTACAGGCGATAAAAGGCATTGAGAAAATGAAAACAAAAGAAAATTTCGTTGATCAGATTAAAGAAATCCGTGGAATGCTGGCTTCAGGCGCCGAAGCAAAATGTTCGTGCCCGAATGTCAAATGTGAATGGCATGGAGATTGTTATAACTGCGTACGCATTCATCGGCACTATAAAGATCATGTGCCGAGATGCATGCAACTTATTATGCGGGACAAGGTAAGGGCAATGGCGCAGGTAGTCGAATTCTCGGTCGAGAATATTCCGGGGAGTCCGGAGGAATACTGGGATCACCTCAATCGAGTTGCCCCGCCCGAAAAAAAATAATGGATTTCGAGGAGGTTTCTGTGAAACTGGCAATATACCCGGGAACATTCGATCCCATCACCAGGGGACACATGGATGTAATAACCCGGGCTATTCGAATCTTTGACCGGCTCGTGGTAGCGATTGCGGAAAATCCGGCCAAAAAACCACTTTTTACTTTTGAAGAGAGAATAAATCTGGCGCAACGGGTTGTGGCCGGGATGGAAGATTGCGACCGTGTACAGGTGGTTGGATTTGAAAACCTTACCGTGGAATTTGCCCGCTCTGTCGGGGCCATCGCTATTATTCGCGGGCTGAGGGCAGTTTCGGATTTCGAATACGAGCTTCAGATCGCTCTTACCAACCGTAAGCTTGCTCTAGATATCGAAAGCGTATTTCTTATGCCCTCGGTTGAATATATCTATCTCAGTTCCTCGATTGTAAAACAGGTCGCAAAACACGGCGGAGATGTCCGTAATTTCGTCCCTGATATTGTAATGGAAAAACTGCAGGAAAAGTTTGGGAAATAAAGTTATCGTTTTTCATCATCTTTTATCAAACACATCATTCGCATCAGCGGTTCAGACAAGTAGTTCACTTTGCAGCTTAGGGCGCTTACCATGATACGTTCTGAAATTGTCTATGAACTTGAACAAGCAGTCGGTTCGAAAAATGTCATTACCGACCGTAATGAGCTGATTGCCTACTCCTATGACGGCCAGCCTGAAAAGAGAATGCCCGATGCGATGGTGCTGGTTTCGCAAACCAGAGAAATTGCGGAGGTTGTCGCCATTGCTGTCCGTTACAATATCCCTCTCATTGCCAGGGGAGCGGGCAGCGGTCTAACCGGAGGGGCAGTTCCGGAACATGGCGGTATCGTGCTCAATTTCGAACGCATGAACCGTATTCTTCGCATTGATAGCGAGGACCGTATCGGGTATGTGCAGCCCGGGGTTATCACCGCCGATTTTCAGAAAGAAGCCGCCGGCAAAGGACTTTTCTATCCGCCCGAACCTGCATCGGCACAGCATTCAACAATCGGCGGGAATGTGGCTGAATCCGCCGGGGGACTTACCTGTGTCAAGTACGGGCTCACCAAGCAGTTTGTAGCCGGGCTGGAGTTTGTCTCATCCGAAGGTGAAATCGTTCGCACCGGTGTCTATTCGGATCGCGAGGCCCCTTTTGATATCGGGGCGCTTATGGTCGGTTCGGAGGGCACTCTTGGTATTGTTACAGAAGTTGCTCTGCGTCTGATCCCTCTTCCCACAGGGAAGAGAACTATTCTCGCCCTGTTCAGGACTCTCATTGAAACTGTCCGCGCTTCGAATGCTGTGCTTTCTTGTGGCGTCGAACCGGCGGTATTGGAGTTCATGGACCGGAGCTGTATAGACGCGGTTCGCGATTACGCCGGAGTGGATATCCCGGAGGAAACCGCGGCGCTCCTGCTTATCGAGTTGGACGGCGATGATGAATATCTTGCAGCCGCGGAAGCAAAAGTCATGAGCCTTCTGAAATCTCGGCACCCTGTTGAACTGAAAAGCGCTCAAAATGCCGACGAGCGGAATGCGCTCTGGAAACTCCGTAAATCCACTTCTCCGGCCATCGCTCTCATTGGACCGCTCAAATTCAACGAGGATATCTGCGTACCGCTTTCCCGTATTCCGGAGATGTGCGCCTTTGTCGAGGAGCTGGGGAAACGTCACAATGTACGGGTGGTTTCTTTCGGACATTCCGGCGACGGCAACCTGCACATCAATTTCATGACCGACCGGAAACGTCCCCAGGAAGTTGCTCGGGTAAAGCTGGCGATAGAAGAGCTTTTCCGCGAGGCGGTTCGTGTCGGAGGCACCCTTTCCGGCGAGCACGGCATCGGGATGATGAAACGCCCCTATCTGAAAATTGCACTGAACAAAGCGACTATCGAGTTCGAAAAGAAAGTGAAACAGGCTCTCGATCCTTCGAATGTTTTCAATCCGGGGAAGATATTTCCGGAATAAATGAACCATGCAGACAGAAAAAAATTGATAAAAGGCCGCTCACTATTCTGGCGGCCTTTGAAATATGAACGTGCGTAAGAGGTGTTTATTTATTATCTTACTATATACATGCAGGTATATAACCGGGAAGTATGGGCAATTGGTATAAATTATGAAAGAGAATGAGACAGAGCCTTTATTCATTACTTTCTGGGGATGGCATATCTGAACCGTCAATATAAAAAGAATTAACGAATAGGATTATAACCGAAGGTATTTTTCAGGAAAATTCTGAGAAAATATTGATGTAATATTTTGAGCAATATTAATAAAAAAACTCCACAGGAGATTTTATGGGACTTACCCTTGCAGAAAAAATATTAAGCGAACATGCGGGAAGAGAGGTGCATGCGGGCGAACTTGCCATAGTCGCTGTCGATGTCTGCCTGACACAGGACGGCACCGGGCCTCTGGCGGTTCGTCAGCTTGAAAAACTGGGCATGGTCAAAGCGGCAAATCCCGAGAGAACGGTGCTTTTCATCGACCATTCCGCGCCCTCGGCCCGCAGGGAACTTTCAAACGACCATATGCTTTTACGGGATTTCGCTTCCAAAACCGGCGCGTGCCTTTCCGATGTCGGGGACGGCGTCTGCCACCAGGTCATCAGCGAAAGATGGCTGAAACCCGGCGATGTTTTGATCGGCGCTGATTCCCACACCTGCACCGGCGGTGCGATGGCGGCGTTCTCGACCGGAATGGGTTCTACCGATGTGGCGGTCGGGATCGCTTTCGGAAAAACATGGATGCGTGTTCCGGAAACCATCCGGGTCAATCTGACCGGACAGTTTTCCCGGGGAGTATACGCAAAAGACCTTATGCTCTTCCTCATCGGTAAAATCACCACGGATGGAGCCAATTATATGGCGCTCGAATTCGGGGGCCCTGCGGCTGATGCCATGCCGCACTATGAACGCATGGTGCTCGCCAACATGGCTGTCGAGGCCGGAGCTAAAACCGGGCTGTTCTCTTCGGACGGGCAGACACGGTTATTTCTGGAATCTCAGGACAGAGGGAAAGATTACCGTCCGATCAAACCCGATCCGGATGCAGTATATTCCCGGGTGGTCGATATCGATCTTTCCAAACTTGTCCCGATAGTCTCCTTCCCGCATACGGTGGACAATGTGAGAACCATCGACGAGGCCAAAGGCGAAAAAATAGATCAGGTATTCATCGGCACCTGCACCAACGGCCGTATCGAGGACCTTCGTGTCGCCGCCTCGATTCTCAAAGGAAAAAAACGTCATCCGCACACCCGCCTTCTTATCATACCGGCCTCACGGGCTGTCTATGGCCAGGCAATCAAAGAGGGGCTGATCACCATATTCAACGACGCCGGAGCTTCGATCAATACTCCCGGCTGCGGTCCCTGTGTCGGAGTGCACATGGGAATCCTTGGCGACGGCGAGAAATGTCTTTCCACCATGAACCGTAATTTCAAGGGGCGGATGGGTAATCCGGAAGGTTTCATCTATCTTGCCAGCCCGGCAACCTGCGCGGCGAGCGCCATTGCCGGTGAGATAGTCGATCCCAGGGAGGTGATGTAACATGATACTGCGAGGAAAAGCATGGAAATTCGGGGATGATATTTCCACCGATCTGATAGCGCCCGGACGATATTTTCACCTTCGTTCCAACCTGGAAGAGCTTGCCAAGCATGTGCTCGAGGACGCCGATCCGCAGTTTGCTTCGAAGGTGCAGCAGGGAGATATTGTGGTCGGAGGAAACAACTTCGGGCTTGGTTCCTCACGGGAGCATGCGCCGATAATCATCAAGCTGGCGGGAGTTTCAGCGGTGATTGCGAACTCCTTCGCCCGTATATTCTTCCGGAACGCCATCAACATCGGCCTTCCGGTTGTACAGTGCGACACGAGCGGCATCCAGACAGGCGATGAACTGGAAATCGATCTCGCCAGGGGAACGGTAACGGATATCACCCGTGACTTCACCCTGCCGTTTCCACCCCTCCCGGATGCGATGCGGACTATCCTTGGAGACGGAGGGCTGGTGGCGCATATAAAGAAGCACGGGGAATTCAAGCTGGACTGAAATTTGAAGTATGAAATCTGAAATGGTTCTTAACTTTCAACATATTCAGGAGTGAGTCTGTGAACGCGGATGCTGTTGCTCTGGAGTATTCACAAAAAGTACGTTCCGCTTTGGGCGTGAGAGTACGGGATATAATTCTTTTCGGCTCCCGCGCCAGAGGGAATAATACGGAATGGTCCGACTATGATATGTTGCTCGTTGTAGACAAAAGGGATAACTCTCTCTTGGACACCGTAGTAACAATCGAGGTCGGTATCCTTGATAAATATGAACGGCTGGTTGGTAGTATAGTGTATGAACAGAGCGAATGGGATAGAAAAAAGCAATCTCCCCTAGGTATGAATATCGGCAAGGATGGCGTTCAACTATGAAAGCGAACCAGTCGGATACAATTAAATCGATGCTCGCAAAGGCGAGGGACAAAATAGATACCGCGAGAATAATGTTGGAAAACGGGAAGTTCGACGACGTTGTTTCCCGGTCCTATTATGCGGTTTTTCATACGATATCCGCCGCTCTTTATTCGAAAGGACTCTCATTTTCCACTCATTCTCAAGTGATAGGAGCATTCAATCGGGAATTTGTAAAAAACGGCGTATTCCCTCCTTCTTTCACGAAGATGATAAAACTGATGTTTAATGAACGTCAAACCGGCGATTATGATTTCGATTCCTGGATCGATGAGCAAACCGCACGGGAAAGCCTCGAAAATGCGGAAACGATCGTTGCCGGTATCGAAAAATATCTGGGTGCAAATTAAACCATTGGCAATCAAACGGGAAAAGGGATTATAGATGACGTGTAAATGCTGTGCAGAAAAAACAAGCGGCGAGCGGATAACGGTAAGAAACGGTGCATTGGCCGTTCCTGATAACCCGATTATACCCTTTATCGAGGGTGACGGTATCGGCCCGGACATCTGGAAAGCCTCGCAGGCGGTCATGGATGCCGCAGCCGAAAAAGCATACAAGGGCAAAAAAAAGGTCGTATGGGCAGAGATTCTCGCCGGGCAGAAAGCGTTCGATAAGACCGGCCAGTGGCTCCCCAAGGAGACGCTCGACGCCATCGAGCATTTCGTCGTTTCGATCAAGGGCCCGCTCACCACTCCAATCGGAGGCGGCATACGCAGCCTGAACGTAACCATCCGTCAGAAGATGGATCTCTATGCCTGTGTGCGGCCTGTCCGGTATTTCAAAGGAACGCCCTCTCCGGTATGCTCGCCGGAAAAAGTGGACGTGATTATCTTCCGTGAGAACACCGAGGATGTATATGCGGGGATCGAATGGCCGAGCGGTTCTGCCGAGGCTGAAAAATTGATCGGTTTCCTCCGGGATGAACTGAACGTTACTATCAGGCCGGATTCGGGGATCGGGATCAAACCGATCAGCGAGACATGTACAAAACGCCTTGTCCGTAAGGCGATCAACTATGCCATCGAGCACAAACGCCGTTCGGTGACACTGGTGCATAAAGGCAATATCATGAAATATACCGAGGGCGCTTTCCGTGACTGGGGATATGAACTGGCCCGTGAGGAGTTCCCCGAAAGGACCGTCACCGAAGCCGAGGTCGCCGATAAATTCAACGGCAAAGTACCGGCTGGAAAGATACTCCTCAACGACCGTATCGCCGACTCCATGTTTCAGCAGATACTCCTCCGTCCCTCGGAATATGATATCATCGCCACTCCGAATCTGAACGGCGACTATCTTTCCGATGCCTGCGCCGCTCAGGTGGGCGGGATCGGCATGGCTCCCGGTGCGAATATCGGCGACTATACTGCCGTTTTCGAAGCAACCCACGGCACCGCTCCCAAGTATGCCGGAATGAATGTTTCGAATCCCTCGTCTCTGATCCTTTCCGGGTGCCTGATGTTCGATTACCTGGGCTGGAATGAGGCATCCGAAATGATATTCAAAGGTATGGAAAGCGTCATCGCGGACAAAATGGTAACGTATGATCTCGAACGTCTGATGACCGGCGCGACCAAACTCAGCACGTGCGAATTCGGCGAGGCGATCATTAAGAGGATGTAAAAAATTTCTCGCAGAGACGCGGAGATAATATAGAGAGATTTTCCTATGGTAAACGAAAACGATTTGACGGGTATCATTGTGGATTGTTGTATCAAGATTCATAGTACATTGGGACCAGGATTGTTCGAATCCGTTTACGAGGAAGCTCTATCTTACGAATTGCATAAACGAAACATTCCTATTGAACGGCAAATCGAAATACCCGTTATGTATGAATCAGTTAGGATGAATGTTGGTTTTCGAGCGGATATCATTGTCGATAAGCGTGTAATTGTTGAATTGAAGTCAGTTGATACCCTCCTTCCTGTCCATAAAAAACAACTTTTAACCTATTTGAAACTTACCAAGTTAAAAATAGGTCTTCTCTTGAACTTTAATGTAAATTTGATGAAAGAGGGTATTGTTCGTGCAGTGAATAATTTATAATAAAATTATTTTCTCTTTTTTCTCTTTGCGTCTCTGCGTGAAATTAATCTTTTGGGGGTTTGATGTTTATTGACGAGGCACGAATATTTAT
>JBAYHX010000131.1:0-8286 GCA_041665965.1 Candidatus Latescibacterota bacterium | reverse complement strand
GATCGACTTTCCCGCGGATGATTGCCTGGAGCGTCTTTTTGGCGCAATCAGGCACAACTTCGGTGTAGACTTTGCCGCCGCGTTGAAGGATGCCGAAGACGGGTGTTTTTCCTCCGGCTCCTCGTCCACGCTTGCCTTTGACACGGCGTGCACCGAAATTGAATTCATCGACTTCCACTTCTCCAGAGAAAGGAGATGAGAGATCATATATCTCAGTGATCTTTTCTCTGAAAAGGCGAAGATACCGGTTCACGGTATTCCGATTCAGGGAGGTCAAATCAGCAATTGACTGGGCATCGACATCATGGCAAAACAGCTTCAGCAGATGCCGAAATTTGGCCTCAGAAAGTCGTGAACTTTTTATGTACCTATTAGTTGTTGTCATGACTTAACTTAAAGCATATCAATTATGCCTCAACTAGTCAAGACCCAAGAGTATTTATGTGACCTGAATACAACGCAGGCGGCTATTCGGGCTGGATACAGTAAAAGGACAGCCGATGTAATCGGTTATGAGTTGCTTAGGAAAACCTCAGTTTCGCAGGCACTTCGATTAGAGCAGGATCGCATCGCGAAAAAAATCGAAGCGACAGCCGAGAGAGCTATTGGTTAACTGGCAAATTTGGGTTTTTCAAATATTTCGGATTTTATCAAATGAGATAAGAACGGAGTGACTTTTATAAACTCCGACAAGCTAACCCCTGATCAGACAGCAGCTGTGGCGGAGGTGATACAAACAGAAACTGTGAACGGCAGGAACTTACGAATCAAGCTTGGTGACAAGATAAGTGCCCTCAATTCCCTGGCGCGGCACCTTGGGATGTTCAAAGACAAAAGCGAACACTCTGGAGGGGTGACGGTTTTGCGAGTTGAAGCCATCGAGAAAAAAGATGAGTGACTTGGCATGACACGTTACAAGCTGAATTCGTTGCTGCTTTGCGAACTTTGCGAGAAAAATATTAAGGTTTTTCAATTCCCCGCGATCTGAACGATTTCCGGAGCGACTTTCTTAAAGATGGGCATGCATTCCCCGTACCGGGCGTTGATGTAGGTGGGATCGCAGATAACATAACGCGCCGAATTATATATCACTGCATCTCCCGGCGCATTTCCGGCAAACCTGACCGCAGTTGCAACATGTCCAGGATAGTCGAGTCCGACCACATCGAGATTCAAAAGGTTCCTTACCAGCCAGGCGAAAAGCACCGCCCGGTCTTCGCAATCGGAGTAGGGATAATAGAGCGTTTCCTCAGGGAAGAAATATTTCTCATTTCCAAACTGGGCCTCATCGGTTTTATAGGCGAATGCGGTCTGCACAAAGCAGAGCAGGATATTCACCGCCTCCTCTTCCGGCAGATTCTGGACAACCAGTTTCAACGCTGAAAGAATTTCGTTCCGGGTATCGGCGGCCATGGAAGCCCGGAAATAAATGACAAGATTGGTGTGTGGATAATAGCGGTAAAAATCGACCACGTTCTGACGTACATTCACCATGAGGTTGTGCGTTTTCCCGGCATATGTGAAGGTGAATGTCTTCCGATCGTTGATCCCGGCAATATCCGGTGGGGTGATGACCGCGAAATCCATGGGTTTTCCTGCGACGCCGTAATTCCCCTGGTAAGTATAGAGTGATTTTACCGTTTTCGAAGGAGTGTTCATGAACATGACATAGTAATTGTTCTTTCCGAAGGTAAAGTAGGGTGTGCTGTACACGGTGTTTACCGATGGAAGGAGAAGGTATACCTGGTTGTCCGCAAACCCGGCTCGTGCATCGTAACCGGACTGCACCATCATGAACCATGTAAAGAGCCTGCTTTCATTGATCGAACCTGCGTAGAAGCTTTCACCTGCCGCTTTCAGGAGTTCATAGTATCCCCAGTCGTTAAGACTCAGTTGTTTCCGTATCCCAAGTGCCTGTGTCAGAAATGCCTGGTAATCTGATTTACTGAGCGCCTCCCAGAAAGCGCTGATGGTATTCTCCCCGGCTGGACCTTTGAGAGAATGTTTTGCCCGGGGATCGCAGATCATGCGAAGCGGAGCGCCAAAAAAATCAAATGAGAGAGATATACCAGCTTTCTCAACCGGTTTGATCGGTTTCAGCTCAGGTTTGGGTTTGGGAAGGGAAGGTGGGAGTATCTTTTCCTGTGGAGCGAATGGTCTGGGGGAGGGAACATCAGCCGGACGAGCGACCGGAGGCGTCTCCGGTTTGGGAGTGGCATCCGGTTTGATACCGGTATTTAGGTCAAGCTCTTTCCATGCACGGTTTAATACCTTGGCGAATTCGGCATCGACCTGTTTCATCTTTTCGAACCGGTCATCGGCATCTTTCTGCATCTGCTCGAATTTCTTGTTCTGTTTTTTTATCAGGTCGTCGAAATCGTCTCCGGCGGTGACCGGCATCCTGTAAAAGAAGAGAACGGAAAGGAAAAGCATGAACATCAGATTTTTTCTGGTATATTCGCAATTCATTCACGGCTCCGCTTTGTATTCAGGATTTAAGCATGATTTGCATCATCCCGATAAATATTTCATTCGCTATCAATTCAAGTGGTTAATATGAGAGAACATTTCAGAGGTTTCCGGCTATCTCCCCGGGTCTTTTCTTGAAATTTTTCTCGGGTTTAAAATAATATGTGATTCTACATGCTGAAGGATTTATTAACTATGAAGAAAACTGTGCTATATGTTCGGTTGATTCTTTCTCTATTAATAAAACTCCTATCCGCTAACAATAAAACCACCAGACGTTGTCATTAGGCATTGAGCCAATATAGATGTCAATTGAATTGTCTCGTGGCAGAAAGAATTAGGCTATCCTGTTAGCGAGTCATTCCTGAAACCGGTTTCTTTCATCCGGTGGAAATGTAAACACCTAATAGCGCAAATCGTCTTCCAAAAACAATTAGACTGCTTTTCTCGCGTTCCCGTATACGCATCCTTCGTCTCTGCTCGCTATTCCTGTTCCGAGTTTCCAATCTTATTTTTTTATAATAGGAATTTCCTTGTTGTTGATTTCTTTTTCAAGATCATCAAAAACCTTTTTCGCTTTCAACTCAGAATACTCGGCTGCAGCGTCCCTGACAGCAGTAAGGAGAGAATTTTTCATGGAGTCCATCGATATCTCAGCAAGAGAAAACATCCGATTATTCCGTGTGTCACGCTTAGATATAATCACGCCTGTAAGTTTGACATCGACCACTTGTTTGCTTACAGACTCCGAAAACTGCAAAGCCCGGGCGTTTTCCATGGTTCCGCTCTGCTGAAGATAGTTTCGGAGCATGCTCTGGACGCTTACCTGTACAATAGCAGCCAGGCTGTTGCGGGCGTTGGCGTCAGCCACCTGTTTTGCAAGTTCGAGAGAACCCGATTTTTCGGATGCTCCTGCCCCATAGATCTTATCTTTGGACTTGGGTGGATTCAAATACCAGTCCGGAGCATCCCCTTTGCTGATATTTTTGGGACCGCATGCACTCAGAACAAAAGCAATAACTGTTCCGGTAACAAGGATAGCTGTAATTTTCTTGTTCATTCGCATTGAATTCTCCTTAAATGAAAGTTAACTTTTTGTTTCATGGTCCATTATGGAAAAAATCAGGGACGAGATGGAGGAAGAGGAAGCGATGAATTGCCCCCGTTGCCTTTGGAACCTCCACCCGACATTGCTGCACCTGCACCCGCAAGTACCGCTGCTCCGGCAAGTATGTACCATTTTGTATTTGACTTTTTTTTCATTTTTCCGAGAAGCAATTCATTCCCCAGATTGATGATCACGACGTTCATGACCTCATCGATGGAACCTTTATATTGGCGGTCCGCTGTTTTAATTGTTTTGGCGCTTTCAACATCCACAATCCTTACTGATACCGAATAAGTTTTCCCTATCATACCCACCGTACCAATCAGTATTCTGTCCACCTGGAGCATTTTCCCAAATTCAATTGCGCAGGAATCCGATACACATCCGGTGTTCTGTATATTGAACTGGTTCAGAATTTTATCCATCTGTGTTTGTTCGACAATAATATACTGATCTCTTCCTTCCTTACCGGAATAGCCTGGCGACTCGATCAACTGCATGAGGTGGGAACGCAGCTTTTCCGAGAGAACTTCCGCTTCAACCTGTGAAACTCCCTTCGCATCGAGGTTCAAAACTGCCAGGGTATACACTTTCTTTTCCCCTTTTGAAGGGGCCGGAGCCGAAACAGCTGGCATCACCCCGCTCACAAAGAGAAACAAAGACAGGTAGAGCGATACAATTTTTTTAAACATTCATAAACCCCGATCCAATTTTACTTATTGGTATCAATAATAGTCTTTATTTCCGGCAGTATTGTGTATCTTTTTGAAACTTCAAGAAGTTTGTATGTAACATTTTTTATTTTTTTTCCCTTATCGAAAGTCACGATGATTTCACCTACATGACCGCCATTTTTCCCCGCCTGGACTATCCGACAACCCGAGATGACTATAGGCTCCTCTATAAGAGTCTGGGAATGTCCACCGATGATGAGATCGATTCCCTGAATTCTCTTTACCAGTGCCTCATCGGATTTCCTCCCCAACTGTGAAAGAACTACGATAAAATCGCTCGACCTCCGCAGCATGGGGAGAAGCTCCGCCAGTGTAGAATCCGGCTGACGGCAAGCAAAATCCATATTATCTTTTGGCAACCAGGTGAAACTTTCAGCCCCCGAAATTCCGATGACAGCAATTCGTACGGAATCCACAGTAAAAATGCGCCAGGGATGAAACAGTTTTTCACCGTTGGTATCCATCAACGTGGCGCTGACCATTCTTTCATGGTAGCCTTCGGAGAGCGTGTGGAATCGGGACATTCCCCGGTAAAGCTCCTGCTCACCCACTCCCCAGGCATTATACCCCATAATCTCCATAAGTTTGAAAACAACTGGTCCTTTACGGTCAACATCGGAAAGTCCCAGATAGCCTCCCGAATCCAAGAGAAGCATATCGGGATACAGTAACCGATATTCCCTGATGAGACTTGCCCGTTCAGCCAGACCACCAAAAGGATCGTTACGGCAGTTGCAGTCCACAAGTTTCCCGTTGGAGTTGTTTGTGAACAGTATTCGTACTATTTTATCATTTGCTGCCTTGACGGTTAAACTACCGAGAAGAAGCACCGGAAGCAGCATCCAGCACAATCTTGATCTCATTCTCCAGCCCTGTTATTATCTCGCTTGCCTTCTTTTCCGAAAAAGAAGTGTTCAGGTATCGAACTCTTCCCACATTGTCAATCATCACTGTATGCGGAAGCCCCGGATGTCCCACCAGATCGAGGACTACACCGTAACGATCCAACAGCATCGGGAGTGAAGTCTTCAACTCAGATGCAAGGTTCTGTGCTACTTTCTGATTATCGCCGACATTGATAAGAATCACACCCAAACCCTGTTTTTGATATTTCGCACTAAGTTTTTCCAACTCGGGTATTTCCAGGCGGCAGGGCTTGCAGGTATAAGCACAGAAACTAAAGATAATTCCCGTGTATCTCCCGTTCGAGCCGTTTCCCACCTGTTCCTTGAGGTAGAAGGAATTTCCATTAAGGTCTTTAAGGTAAAATCCCGGGAATGCATCGCCGATTTTAAGCCTCGGCCTGGGGACTGCCCAAATTTCTGCAAAAAAAACGAATAGTAAACAGAATGCTGCAAATATTAGACTATACTTTCTCATATATTTTCTCAGAGTAAAGGCTTATTTTCATCAGGTCAGCCTCTTTTATTTATCATTTCATGAAAAGCATTTTTTTAGTCACAGATGCATACCCGGCATCAATATGATACACATACAGTCCCGATGTCAATTCACGGGCGTCGAACACCAGTTCATGCACCCCGCGCTCACGATATCCCAGATTGTATTCGCGAACCTTCTGGCCTACTGCATTGTAAACAGATACCGCTACCTTCCCCCTTTCGGACAGCTCATATCGTATAACGGTGGAAGGATTGAAGGGATTGGGATAGGAGTTGGCTGTCACGAAACTCACAGGTTTTTTATTGATGTCTTCCCTACCTGAATCACCGGAATTAGAAGCCATAAGGGTAAAATGACGCTCGGTGAAACCTACTCCGGAAATAAAATTGAATGTATTGCCTTGTATATTCACATCTTCCCCGGTATCACGGTTGGTCACGGTCAGATTCAATCCCGCGGGGATACTGCCGACTCCATCAAGGGTAACCGTTACATTCTCATGAGAGATGTTGGTTCTCACATCAAAATCCCAGGAAAGCTGCCCTTCCGTCGGCCGTATATCCACAGTATAGTCGGAGGGATAGCGTTTCCAGTTCCTGTGCGGGAAACAGATGGAAACATATTCCCCTATCGGGGGCGGTTCAACGTGGTCATGAATATCCCACTCCTCTGAAGCATCACTGCTCACCCCGAGATGATTGGTGTTGTCGAAAGCGAGACCGGCGGCGGCTTTAAGGGTCAGCTCCCAGAGAAGAGGATTTTCTGCCACCGGTTTCAACAAGCCAGCCGGTTTCGGCTGAAGCCAGATCACCACATTGTAATTTTCAAGATTCTTAACCGAATATCCTGTCCAGGGATTTAAAACCTCCGGTGCATTAGTTGGATCTGACCAGCCATTCTCATAAGAATAAGGTTTGCTGAGATTTGCTTTCGAAGAGTTAACCATATCCTCCCATGAGATATCAAACATCCAGGGATTGGCGATGTCGTTCCATCCCGGCTTCAATGTCATGGAGAATGATTCCGCGGTGGTTACCGTGGTTCCCTGTGGGGGCTGGAGTTTGAAATTGTTTCTGGAAATCATCCAGAAAGCGATCCCGGACGTGAACCCTTCTATGTTGGGGTATTCTTCGTACACAGCTTTCAGGGGATTATAGCGGAAAAGCCGCCAGTCTGTTCCCATGGCGCCTTTTAGTGTTCCCGCAAGCTGGCCGGTGATCGATGTTTCCACAAGGTTCAGCGGAATGGAGATCATCCTGTAGGAGTTCTGTACGCCGCCGCCTTTTACCTCATAAGGAGAAACCATGCCCTCCACACTGGCGCAGATGTTATAGAACCCTGTGTCCGCCGGTGCATTGGCCTTGACATTGTTGATATCGCGGGCGGTGATGTAATATTCCATTCCCAGCGAGGTAAATTTCCCTTTTCCCAGAGAGCATCTATAAAGACCATCGGAGCCGGATTTGGTCATGGGAACGATATTGTCAAACTTTCGGCGGCCATTATAGTCGTAGTATAAGGTAACTTCAGCGATCTCCGAGGTTCCGGTGACCAGAGCAACAAAAGTAATGGTGTCATTTTGCGCCGCCACATTACGGGGAACCGTATGCTGGATGGTTACTCCAGGACGGATGATGGAAAAGAATCCGTCGCTTTTGTCATACAATGCCGAATTGGTACGATCCGATATCCTTATAACGCACTTGTCTGATTTCAGATCGGGAACTGCCCAACTGAAGGTTCCGCTTGCAGCCTTATCGGGATTATCGACTATCAGCAGGCTTGGCGGGAAACTAACGCCGCCGTCGGTCGAAAGCTCGATTTTAACTGCGTCCACTCCCTTGAACTGCCAGGTTATCTGCTTGGTGGAACCTGCTGTCCAGGATTCGCCGCCGTTGGGAGAAGTCACGGTGATGCCGGCTTCTTCTGTGACAGTGAAAACACCATCGCTCTGATCATTTACCGAGGCATTCGAGGGGTCGCTTATCCTTACAAGATACTGCATTGCGGGAGTATCCGGCACAGTCCACGCGTAACTCCCCGCAGAAGCGGGTGTGCTCGCGACTATCGTAGACCATGTTGAACCGTTGTTCGCAGAATATTCGAGCTTGACGTTTGTTATGAGGCTCGATGTCCAGGTAATGTTTTGCGATGAACCGGCGGTTAAGGATTCGCCGCCGTTGGGGGAGGATAAAGTTACAGAAGCTGTTTCCGGAGTAAAAGCATAAAGGTTACCGTCCATAGACCCCACATATAAAGTACCGTCGGTGTCTATCGCGGGCAATGAAAAGACACTATTGCCTGTTTGATATTTCCATTTCAATGTACCATCAGATTTTACCGCGGAAAAATAACCATCATGAGATCCCACATATACTGTGCCATTTGCGCCTATCGCAGGCGAGGACCAGACAGCATTCCCTGTCTTGAACTTCCATTTCAATGCCCCATTTGAGTTTAAAGCGTAGAGATAGGTATCCAGAGACCCCACATACACCGTGCTATCTGCTCCTATCCCGGGTGAGGAACTGATCGGATTGGCAGTCCAGTATTTCCATTTCAACGTTCCAT
>JBAYHX010000130.1:0-8308 GCA_041665965.1 Candidatus Latescibacterota bacterium | reverse complement strand
GATGTGCTCGATCCTACATTGAAGGAATAATAACATGATCGCACCCCAAAAAAATATCTCGATTGCCCCGTATACATTTTACAAAATTGGCGGCATAGCCAGAGAAGTGTATTCACCGGAAAACGAAGAAGAGCTTTTCACCGTCTTATCGAGTCTCCATACCAATAAAACCCCGTACTATATTCTCGGCGGCGGTTCGAATGTGCTGGTTGGCGATGGCTATTGGGATGGCGCTGTGATCATGACCGGAAGGATGAATGGGTGGAAAGCTTCTCCCGATTGTCTTGTCTGCGGTGCGGGGCTGCCATCTTCGCAGACGGCTGAGATTGCTCTGGAGCATTCAATGACCGGCCTGGAATTTCTGTACCTCCTGCCCGGTTCCATAGGAGGGGCTCTGGCCGGAAACGCACGGTATGATTATAAGAACATATCGGATGTTCTCATTTCTGTAAAAGCCGTTCATCCGGAACACGGTATACGTGAATTTCCTGTGGAAGAAATTGATTTCTCGTACAAGAATACAAGCATTGCGAATGAGGGATGGATTATCGGGTTACTTTCCCTCCGCTGGAGTGAGGGAGATGCAGGCGAAATAAGCCGCCGCATGGAGGAAATCCTGAATTCACGCACCGCCGGACGTCATTTTGAATATCCCTCCTGCGGGTGTGTATTCAAAAACGATTATGCACAAAATGTGCAGGCAGGACGTCTTCTCGATTCTCTCGGTTTGAAAGGAATGACTGTCGGAGGCGCAAAAGTCGCCGATTTCCACGCCAATTTCATCATCAATACCGGGAATGCCACTGCCTATGATGTACTTACCCTTATCGAAAAAATAGAGCATATCGTTCTCGAACGCACCGGAATCGTTCTGGAACGGGAAGTACGCCTGGCAGGAACGTTTTTGAAGAAATGAGGAATGAGGATTTCTTCCCCAAAAAGCGATGTCTGAACCATGATTTATGGGATTTAATGATTGCCCTGATTATCATACAGAAAGTCAAGGTAATCCGCTCATCATGAAAATCAAGGTTCAGAGAGTTTTTTACAATTCATTCGTACGAATAAATGGCTCGGACAGGAATTCTCTATCAAGGAGCATGTCATGGTAAAAACCATTTCCGTTTTGGCTGTACTTTTTTCGATATACGGAGGATCCGCCGCCGCAGGCACCGTTTCCCCTCAGGAAGAAAAACTCTGGCTCAGGAATCTCATTCCGCTTCCCCATGAAATTTCGATAAAACATGCGGTTACCGTAACTCCCGCCGATATCCGTATCACGGTGGGGAAAAATGCGGGGGAGATCGAAAAGAACGCCGTCCGTGAGCTGGAAGAGCTGATCAAAGCCAAATCGGGAAAAACCCCCTCGGGGAAAAAGTTCGAGATACGCCTCGGAGTCCGTGATTCCGGGATAAGCGCCGGTCTGATGCAAAAACTCGGGAAAGTTTCCCATCCCGATCAGGGATATATAATTTGTCCGGAGGGCGAGAACCGTCTCATTCTGACAGGGCTCAATGAAAAGGGTGTGTACTATGCCGCCCGAACGCTCTATCAGCTCCTTGAACCGAAGATTACCGGGGAGGCTGTTACGATCCCGCTGGCATCGGTATTCGACTGGCCCGATCTCGATGAGCGGGGAGTATGGAATTTCCCCAATCCCGATGCGTGGATACCCTGGATGGCTTCCTATAAAATGAACTGGGGCAATATGTATGTACCGCTTGGACAAATCAAACGCGGGGAAAAGAATACTGCAACGATAAATACAAAATTACTCCGCGAAGGACGCATCAGAGCGTATAACTATCTTCCCGAGATTCTCCATCTGAATTTTCTCGGGCCGTTCGGGCTTTACACCGCATACCCGGAACTGGCAGGAGTCGGGGACGGCGCTCTGGCAGGAAGATATTTCGCTCATAAGGAGGGAGACCAGCACCGTGCACCCTGCGCTTCGAATCCCCAGCTCGCCAAAATCATATCCGAATGGATGAGTGATATCGCTTCACAGGGAGCAGGGGAGGTGACCTGCTGGCTGACCGAACGTCCGGCGCAGTGCGGATGTCGGGTCTGTTCTGCGGAAGGCCAGTTCGTGTGGGAGGCGAGGGCGTTTGTCAATGCCTGGCGAACAGTGAAAAAAACATATCCCGATTTCCGCATTCGTCTTTTCATCTCCACCACCACAGACCAGCGGTATCGGAAAGTTCTTGCCGAAACCCCGCCGGAAATACGCATCGAACGCTGCTGCGCCACGAGCATGGAACGTGTGGAGCACCAGCCGCGAGATCTGTTTATCGATCCTCTTTTCGACCGGTACGCTTCGGAAGGAAGGTGGATTGCCACTTACGATGTCCCCCTGAATGCCAATGGAAAAGTTGATACGCCGGAATTCAAAGTTCCCCAGAGTTCCGCTCACCGTATTCGGGATTATGTCCGTCAGATTATCGACCGCAAATGGAGCGCCGCTTACGGCATGATGGCATGGGGAAATTCCCCGATGCGTCAGCAGTTAGATCCTGCCGGTATTCGCCCGGATGACAAGAATGATATGGCAAAGATCATCTGCGGCTTTGACATTACTGCTCTCGCGGAATGGTCATGGAACTTCAACGGGCGGAGCGAAAAAGAATTCGCAATCGCCTGGGCGACCCGTGAGGGATATGAAAATCCTGATGCGGTCGGGGAGTGGTCGGAACTCATGGGGCCGGTCGAATTCGATGTATACGACTCCGATTTTCCAATATGCTACTCCTGGGGAAAGGCTGTCTCCGCAGTAAGGGAAAAGAAAATGCCGGTTTTGGGCGAGGGAATGTTCCGGTATTATTGTGACCCGCTGGATTTCGGCCGTAAGATCGAAGCATGTGAAAAAGCCCTAAAGATTGCCGAGGGATTCAAAAATCCCAATCTTGCGAATGAAACGCGGGTGGTTCTGTCCTATATAAAATTAGCCCAAAGCATCTACGCAGTATCCCTCAATGTCGCAACAGAAGATCTGCGAAATCTTGAGGTTCAGGCGAAACTCCGTGAGTCGTTGAAAAATCTGGACAGCGCAGCGAAAGAGAATGTCGGAGCCATCAGAAACTGGCGTTCAGCTCTCGGCCCGGAACCCTGGGCATACCGGGTTTACGACGCAATCAAGGGTACCGAGGCAACGGTAAAAGATATTACGAGTCTGATTACAAATAAGTATTTTTACTGACATCCGGACGTGAGAAGGTTTTATCCTTTTTTACATCTCTATCCTGCTGATTTCCATATTCGCGGGGTTGACTGTTCCCAGATTGTAGCGGGTGTCGGCGAGACGGACATACTCCGGAATTTCTATCGGACTCATTTTTTCTGCGCGTCTCTTTTCATTGATGACCTGAAGCGCCGTATATTCTGCCGCCACCTGATCGCGGCTCACTAGTATTCCTCCCCAGTACCAGGGATCGCTGTCGGTGTATGTTCCCCTCAGACCGTCGCACAAAGCCAGAACCGTTTTATTCTTTATACCCGGCTGGGCGCAGACCTGGGAGATGAATTCCGTATTGCCATGACAGCGGGACATCTCACCGGGTGCTATCGAACCGATGTGGTTTTTAAGGAAGAGACTTCCTCCAAATCCGCTGAATACTTTCAGTGAAGGCAGATTGATCAGCTTTGTGCATGTATCGGTGACAATACGGGTCAGCCCTTCGCGTTCATCGAAACCGCCGCCTTTATCTGTCCCGTGACACCGTATTCCCGAACCGCTCTGATTGACATTGAATCCGGCCCGCGAAAGTTCCGAAGTATACCGCTCGTAAATGATGATATTGTTCGGCGCGACAAGAGCGGTGAGTGTGTCGCAGAGCGCATACACAAGTTCAGAGTGCCCATACAGGGGGAATTGTGCGCCGTTGCAATTTGGTTTTATTCCAACCACATCGTTCTTGGTTACTCCGAGAGCTGCCCATGCTTCAATTGTGCTCGTCTTGCCGGTCAGATTGAGGAGCGCTTTTTCAATCATAAGCGCCGCCTGTTTACGGTCGCAGATATTCCGCGCGGTTATCGCTTTCGGATTCCGAACCACTATGACTTTGGATTTTCCCGTGGCTGCGGATGCTTCCTCCGCCTGCAATACTCCGCCGGCAACAATTCCGAGGCCGATAATACCGGGAGTCTGTATCAGAAATTCACGACGATTTTTTGACGTATTGATCATAATTTCTTTTTGCCTCCTGTCATATCACATTATATCTCATTTACCTTCATTTTCTTTTCAATGCCGGTGGTCGAAATGCCGCCTTTCAGATTTCCCGGAGGCAACCTTCGGCAGGTGACAAGAGTGCAGCCGTTTTTGGTTGCCAGCTTTCGTTTTTCATCAAGAAAGGAATCGCCCGCCGGAACCACATAGAAATCGGGTTTGAGCAGTTCCATCAGTCGAATATGATCCATGATGCCCGATTCTTCGCTGATTACCACAAAATCGACGCATTCCAGAGCTGCTACCATGCGGGCGCGGAAACGCTCGTTGTTGATCGGGCGCGAGGGGCCTTTCAGGTCACTGACTGTGCTGTCGTTCCCCACACTGATAAGAAGGATGTCGCCTTTCATCTTACAATAGTTGAAATGAAGGACATGCCCGAGATGCAGGATATCGTAACAGCCGGTGGTGAAAACGATAGTCCTGCCCATTTTCCGGGTCTTTTCGCGGAGCGCCTGCAGATTCCCATAGGAAACTATTTTATTATCTGTTTTCATGGCCTGTTACTGTATCTCTGAGTGCATGAGCGGCAAAGTGAACCACTGATTCGTATGATGGTTGTGATAAAAGATGATGAAAAGATCGTCCGAACCTTGATGTGCATGATGAGGGGATTAACTTGATTTTTGATGCATCAGGGTAATCCTAAAATCCCATGAATCCATTGTTCAGACTTATCTTCTCTCTTTCAAACATATTCCATTTCTTCCATGAGCTGGAAACGCCCCTGTGTTTCTTCCCCCGCAGCCCAGGCCAATCCCGAGCCGCCGAATACAGGGTAATAGGAGAGGCTTTCCGGTATACGCTTCTCGATAATACTTTTATAATACTCTCTCTTTTCCTCATCGGGGAAGATGGCAAGGATGAAACCTCCTCCTCCTGCGCCGCCGATTTTTACACCGATGAGGTCTTTCCCGCACACTTTTTTCAATGCCTCAACCGATTCGATAGAGCTCGCCTCCACTTCATTGACCCTTAACCATGATTCAGAAAGAAGCGAGGCGAAATCAAAAAGGTTGCCTTCATTCAGCAGGGTGAACCCAATTTGTGCATTATGCGCTATATTTTCCAGCATGGTAACGGCGGACTTGTTGTTATCGATATATTTCTGCCGGATTGAATAGAGTATGCGGGAAGCTTTTCTCTGTATCCGTGAATCGATGATAAGAGAATTATTATTTAAAAGCGTATAACGCAATTTATCAAGATATCGCAGTGAGTAATGACATGCATCGTTCGGAGTTGTCCGAATCAGTTTTATTCCGGGAAAGATTCCCCCTATCTGGTCCTGCCAGCCTCCTCCGCTTTCCATAAGCTGTTCGATATACAGCACGTTATTGATCAACTCCTGAATATGATCGGAAATAAACTCTTTCTTCTCATACCCGGCATAGAAGGAAGCCAGAAGGGAAGCTGCAAGAAGACTGCTTCCGCCAAGGCCGCTGCCTTTCGGTATGGAATTATTGATGGACAGTGCTATATGGGGATACTGTAATCCAAGATGTTCGAAAACCGTGCGAAGAATCACGTGGCCTTCGAGATCGGATTTATCGATTCCATTCTCGACAGTGGTAAAAGCGGCCGCCGGCTGGAGTAAAATCTGTATCGCTTTCGAAGACTGGTCATCTTGATGAATGTCAACCGATACCATTTTTTCACGATGCAGGACAAGTGTTGCATTCAATACTCCCGATTCATGGTCAAAGTAATAGGGGGGAGTATCGGTCCATCCGCCTATAAAATCGAATCTGGCGGGGAGTGCAACCGTGCATGCACATGCAGGGCGGCTGAAATCAATGTGGGACTCTTTTTCCCAAAAGGGAAGTGTGAACACTCCGTTCCCCCTATTTCAGCATTTTAACTTCGAGATCGTCAAACCAGGTGGTTCCTTTGCCCGACTGCTGAAGGTGGATTGACATGATGCTCGTATCTTTAAGCAGGGGCCCCATGCGAAGAGTCAATTTCTTCCAGTCGCTGGTGCCTGAGATTTGCTCGGAGCGGGAAAGCGGCCAGCTCGGCGGAATATTGGGAACATGATACGACGCTGCGATCGATGCCCCTGAGCCTTCAACATCTTTCGTCTTGACCCAGCAGGATATTTCATAGCCTTTGCAGATTGTCCACGGTTCGGTATAGTATCCCTGGCCTTCACACATGGAATACCATGTTGCTACTCCCGAGGTATCCTTTTCGATTTTGAGAGAGCCTGAGCCGGTGCGTCCGAAACTCCTTTCCCAGACCGCTCCTTTTTCATCCTGCGGAGACCAGAACCACGGATCGAGCTCACCCTGGTGAGGTTTATCGATAGAAATGGCTTTTTCAAAACTGCTTACCCGCTCATACACGGGCAATTCCTTTAAACCACCAAAATCTGAAGGCTGCAGGGAAGGAGTGACAGCGTTTTTTTCCAAAAGGCGCGCTTTTTTGTCCGGGCAGTTGAAAAAGCGAAAATGCGTCGTAATGGGTTTGTCGATTTCTCCCGGTTCCGCAGTATATCCGAGGTGGATATCATATCCCCAGGCGCAGATGCCGATATGTGTCTTTGAAGCGCTAGTATCGAGAAGCTGGATGGCTGGATTGCCGTCCGGTTCATACACCGCCGCAATAATACCATCCTTTTTTAAAGTTGCTCTTTTCAGCGAACTCGCAAAATGATTGTGGGGGATGGCGATGATACGGCCGTCTTCGGACTCAAAAGCAAATTTCGAATACCTTCCCTTCCACATACCCGGGAATTTCTGGGAAGGCGACGGGCAGTTCGAAAGCCAGGGATCACAGTATTCGAAAGAAACAGCGCCGCTGCCAAGCGCTTTGGGATTATTGACAACCGCGTTATCTTTGAAATCGTAAACATAGCTTTCCAGGGCAGAATCAAAGGTTACTGTCAGGACACGTGTGATTCGGACGGTATCGAGCTTGTCTTTCATTGTGAAAGTCACTGTCAGACAGTCGGTGCCGTTACCCTGGACAGTGAGACCGTCAAGGACATCGGTGATTATCTTTCCGGATTTCCAATAGAGTTCCACCCCCTGAACGAGAGGTGCGCCATCCGGAGTAAATTTAAGATGTTTCAAGAGAATAGGCCGCGGCACGACGCTGAAAAACATGAGCGCCTGCATCGGTTCGTCCATACTGCTCATGTCGAAAAGAGCTATCGGAGTGTTCCCGTCGCAGATCCATTGCTGGTAATTCACATCTCCGCGAACCTGCCAGTTGAAAACAGGAGTATGAGCAGCCCAGGAATTAATCGGCGTCAAAGTCATTGCTGCAGCCAGAATACTAAAAAAAAAGTTCTTTTTATTAATCATGATATCCCCCGGAAAAAGACATGTACCTGATTTTGAATATAAATAAAGTATATAAAACAAACGCACGTGTCAAGATATTGAAAGAAGGTTTCTTATCAATAGTATTTTGATTACGGTACTCTATCCCCTTTATTGTAAAGATACCTCGCAGCATGTTGAGGGGTACTTCATTCGCGGTATTCAAAGGACAGGTTACTGATCAGCTTTTTTTTCCATCAGATTTTTCTGTATATCGGTAAGTATGGAGCTTAACTTTTTGGCAGATGGTTTATCCATGGGGAGAACTTTAAGCTGATCTACCTGTTCCTGAGTGAGAGGGCAATGAAGGTTTTCCAGGATAATAGCCAGGAAAAGTGAGCGGGGTGTATCTTCTTTTAAACTTCCTCTTGCCGGCATGATACCAAACGCTTTCTTGAGAGCATTCTTTTGCTTATTACTAAATATCTTATAAAGTTGAAGGTATACCTCAGGCCCTTTATCTGGATTGAATGCTTTTAACTGTCTGGCCTGTTTATCGCTGAGAGGAACTTTTGCTTTTTCCAGTATAGATGCGACAGTAACAGGTTCGTCTTTGTTTGCGTCCTGTGCGCTGACACCGCTGACCATAAGTGTCAAGATCAAACTGACAGATAAAGCGATTAAATATTTTGTGGTTTTCATATCGTCTCCTTTTGAATTAGCATTTAAACTATTTCATCTTCTCAGGCGATAAGATAGAAAAAATAAAAATAAATCATCCATAAAAATATCAGGTTCTTTGATTGTTTATCGCTTT
>JBAYHX010000129.1:0-8324 GCA_041665965.1 Candidatus Latescibacterota bacterium | reverse complement strand
TTTGTCGGCCTGTGGGATGTTCCGGGCGAGCGACATCATGAGCGAAAAGGCGTGTTCGGCAGTTGAAACCGTATTCCCGCCGGGAGTGTTCATTACAACAATTCCCATCTCGGTTGCCTTTTTCACATCGATATTATCAACTCCGGCGCCGGCACGGCCGATTACTTTCAGTTTACCGGCAGCAGAGAGTACATCTTCCCTGACTTTGGTGGCGCTGCGCACAACAAGCGCATCGTATTCACCCAGGGTTTTTTTCAATTCCTCCGGGGTCAGCTTCGTATTGAACGTTACTTCAATCTCATCCGACGCCTTGAGGATTTCCACACATTCTTTGGAGACATTATCACTGATGAGAACTTTATACATTTGTCTCACTCCTATATCAGAAAATCTGAACGGTCAATGGTTAATCCTTCGCTTATCTCTCGATCAGCACCTTTTGGGCTGCGGCAAGCGATTTGCCCGGCTCGAATGTAAAGCCGAGTTCTTTCAGCGAAATCTCAAGGCCGGAAAGCGCGGCAAGAACATCGTATTCATCCAGATAGCCGATATGAGCTATACGGATAATCTTGCCTTTGAGCGAATCCTGGCCGCCGGCAGGGAAAATACCGTTCTTTTTAAGCGCTTTTACCAGTTTCCCACCTTCCACACCTTCCGGAACGGAAATGGTGGTGAGAACGTTCGAATAATCTTTCGGGAATATTCCGAGGCCGAGAGCCTTCACACCAGCACGCATGGCTTCCGCAACGCGGGCATGACGTTTCCAGATATTTTCCAGACCCTCGCCAAGGATCATATTCAGAGATTCCTGCAGCCCCACCAGAAGGGTGACCGGCGGAGTGAACGGATTCTGATTCTTGTCCATGGATTTCTTGTATTTCCGAAGATCCCAGTAGTACCGGGGAAGATTCGCGCGCTCGGTGAGCTTCCAGGAATCCTTGGCAACTGCTATGAAACCCAGACCCGGAGGAAGCATGATCGTTTTCTGCGAACCGGAAACCACCATATCGATTCCCCATTCATCGGGTCTCAGTTCATGCACACCGAGACCGGAAACAGCATCGGTCACCAGAGCGGCGTCATAATTTTTCATAACCTCGCCGATAGCTTTCATATCGGTGACAACACCGGTTGAAGTTTCGGACTGGGTGGTGAAAACGGCTTTGACACCCGGATTGGAATCCATGGCTTTTTTCAGCGCTTCCGGGGTAACCGCATGCCCCCATTCGACATCGAGCGGAACGGTCTCTATACCGTATGCGGTACAGATTTCAAACCATCTCTCACCGAATTTACCGCCGCGGACCGCAAGAGCCTTGTCGCCGCGGGCGAGGATGTTGACCACCGCGGTCTCCATTGCACCGGTTCCGGAAGATGCCAGGGTAAAAACGTCACCCTCGGTCAGAAAAAGTTTTCTCAGTTTTGCGCAAATATCCGCAAAGAGAACTTCGTATTCCGGTGTTCTGTGATGGATGATCGGTTCAGCCATTTTGAGAAGAACCTTTTCCGGGACCATGACCGGACCGGGTGTAAATAGACGTGTCTTCATGAATATCTCCTGAATGTTAATTGACATGTTTTCAGATAATGCTATTTAGGGAACAATTGGAAATCAACCCGCTTTTTCGATAAAGAGGTTCATTCATCTCCATTCCCATTTTAACTTCTCAAACCGCACGATTAACAGGACTTTTGGCTTGACAGTCCAAGCACTTTATCAATCCAGGATTGGACTGATTCAAGCCCCATTCCCGTGCGGGCAGAAAATATCACCATATTTTCCACCCCAAATTCCTCCCCATAGGTTCTGGATATCATTTTAATTTCGCTTGCGGTCAGTTTGTCCGCTTTTGTAAAAACATATAAAGCATTTCCGCCCCATTGTTTTATCCACCCTATCATCGTCCTGTCTTCTTCTGAAGGAACACGACGGGCATCGAGAAGCTGGATAATCCCCCTGAGTGTCTGCCGGTTTTCCAGATACGGATTCACAAGACTGGCGAAAAGATTCCTTTCCGATTTCGGAACTTTCGCATACCCGTATCCGGGAAGATCGACGAGGCAGAACCCTTCTTTCGCAATATAGAAATTGAGAGCACGAGTCAACCCGGGTTTCTGGGATGTTCGGGCAAGTTTTTTTACGTTTGCCAGACGGTTGATTATCGTGGATTTACCGACATTCGACCGGCCTGATATGCAAATTTCCGGCAGTCCGGAAAAAGGCATATCCTTTACAGACACTACTGAAAGTAAAAATGCAAGATTATAGTTCACTTTGTCAACGCATTTCGGAGCACATCTTCTATATGCTCCGCAAGAATATAGGTAAGACCATTTTTAATTTCATCAGGAAGTTCGCTCAGATCGGCTTCATTCTTCTTCGGGATGATAATCGTTTTAATTCCGCTCCGCCTGGCTGCAAGAGATTTCTCTTTTAGCCCTCCGATGGGAAGAACATTGCCGCGGAGAGTAATTTCTCCGGTCATTGCCACATTCCGCGATACCGGTATCCCGCTGGCCGCCGAAACAAGAGAGGTTATTATCGAAACTCCCGCCGATGGGCCGTCTTTCGGAATAGCGCCTTCCGGAACATGGATATGCACATCCTTGTTGTCGAATGCATCTTCCCTTATCCCCAGCGCTTTCATGTTGGATTTTGCATAGGTGAGAGCGGCGCGGGCGCTTTCTTTCATAACATCCCCAAGATGACCGGTAAGAATGAGTTCCCCCTTGCCGGGCATAAGCGAGGTTTCTATAGAGAGTATCTCCCCCCCGAACGGAGTCCAGGCCAGGCCGACAGCCATTCCGACCTGATCATTTTTTTCAACACGTTTCTCCTGTACTTTCGCAACGCCGAGATATTTTTGCAGATTCCGGGGTGTGATGATATACTGTTTACTTTTTTTACCCTTTGTTACAACCTCGCGAACCACCTTCCGGCAGATGGTGGCAATTGAACGCTCGAGATTTCGGACACCAGCTTCCGCAGTGTAGCGCCCGATTATCTTGACAATGGTTTCACGGTCAAAGCCTATAAGTTTCGGGGTAAGCCCGCAGGCTTCCATCTGTTTCGGAATAAGGTGCTTTTCCGCTATTCCGACTTTTTCGTATTCAAGGTATCCCGAAAGCCTGATGATCTCCATGCGGTCCAGGAGAGGCGCCGGGATATTGTCCTCGAAATTTGCCGTTGTGATAAACAGCACTTCGGAAAGATCGAAATCCACTTCAAGGAAATGGTCGCTGAAACTGTTGTTCTGCTCCGGATCAAGTACCTCGAGGAGAGCCGATGAAGGGTCCCCGCGGAAATCCATCCCGATCTTGTCTATCTCATCAAGGAGAAATACAGGATTCCTTGTTCCCGCTTTTTTCATATTCTGGATAATCCGTCCGGGAAGAGAACCGATATATGTCCGACGGTGCCCGCGTATTTCCGCTTCATCTCTGATACCTCCCAGGGAAACCCGCACGAACTTTCTTCCCAGCGCTCGGGCTACACTCTTCCCAAGCGAGGTTTTCCCTGTTCCGGGAGGACCGGTAAAGCAGAGAATCGGCCCCCGTATCTTTTTGGCCATCTTGAGCACCGCAAGGTATTCGAGGATACGTTCCTTTGGCTTTTCCAGCCCGTAATGATCCTGATCGAGAATGGTCTTGGCTTTGGTTATATCAAGATTGTCACGGGTTCGTTTTTTCCAGGGCAGAGAAAGCAGCCAGTCGATATAATTCCTCACCACTGTTGATTCCGGCGACATCATGTGCATCTTGCGGAGCTTGGCAAGTTCCTCCATCGCTTTCTGGGAAGCTTCTTTCGGCATGCCGGATTTTTTGATGCGCTCCTCCATCTCCTTGATTTCACCGTCGCCCTCGTCATCCTCGCCAAGTTCTTCCTTGATAACCCTCATCTGTTCATGAAGGTAGAAGTCCTTCTGGGATTTTTGGAGACGCTCGCGAACCTCTTTATCGATGTTCTGCTCCAGCTGGAGAATTTCGGTCTCTTCCGCCAGAATACCGGACAAAAGTTTCAACTGGGCGCGAACGGTATGAGTATCAAGAAGTTTCTGCTTGATGTCCTGTTTTATCACAAGGTGTGCAGAAATCGTATCAGCCAGCCGCTGAGAATCATCAGCGGGAGGTAGATTCATAAGGACTTCATCAGGTATCGCCTTGGACAGTTTTACATACATGGCAAAACTGTTGGATACATTCCGCACCAGAGCCTTGAACTGCGAAGAGATATCTTCTGTTCTCTTCGGTATCTTTACCTTGACCCGGTTATGGTCTTCCGCCTTTTCCATCCCGATGATCTGACCGCGAACCAGACCCTCGACAAGTACTTTAGCAGTTCCGTTGGGGAGTTTCAGCACCTGAAGGGCTCTCCCGATAACACCGGTACTATGGATGTCCTCTAACTTGGGATCCTCGATCTCCGGTTCTTTCTGCAGAACAAGAAAGATAAAGCGGTCCCTGACCAGCGCGGCCTGCAGTGCGCCGATGGAGGATTCTCTCATCACAAGAATCGGCACTACCATATAAGGAAACAAAACGACATCACGGAGGGGTAAAAGAGGCATTTCCTCCGGATAGCTCGAAACATCTTCGGGACTTTTATCATTCGATAGATGAGATATACTTGGTTTATCCCTGTTTTCAGACATAGGGGACAACTAACTCCTTATCAGCTGTGAATCATGCTATTTTAAGAACAGCGCCATCCTCGCTCTCGATCACAGGCATGGCGTTATGTTCAATCGTTTCCGCAGTAATAATTACTTTTTTAACACCGGTGAGAGAAGGAATTCGATACATGACATCCATCATGGCTCTCCCAAGAACACTCCTGAGTCCACGGGCGCCGGTGCCTTTATTGACGCTGACAGCAACCACTTTATCAAGAGCCGTCGATTCGAACACCAGTTCAACGCCATCCAGTTCGAACAGACGCTTGTACTGTTTCACAAGAGCATTCCTGGGTTCGGTGAGAATATTCAGCAAAGCCTTCTCATCCAGTTCATCCAGCGAACAATAGAGCGGCAGACGACCGATAATCTCCGGAATCAATCCGTATTTATTCAGATCGTCCGGTTCTACCTTGGCAAGGATTTCCCCAAGTTTAGCATCTTTTGTGGAATGGACTTCCGAGCCGAATCCCATCGATTTCTGGAAAACTCTCCTTCGAACGATGGCATCCAGATTTTCGAAAGCGCCGCCGCATATAAACAGAATGTTCGTCGTATCGATCGGCACCATAGCCTGCTCCGGATGCTTGCGTCCCCCCTTGGGCGGGACATTGGATATGGTACCTTCAAGAATCTTGAGCAGCGCCTGCTGAACCCCTTCGCCGGAAACATCACGTGTGATCGACGGATTTGCCGATTTACGGGCAATCTTGTCGATTTCGTCGATGTATATGATACCAATCTGCGCCCGCTCGACATCATAATCAGCGGCCTGGAGAAGCCTTACAAGGATATTCTCCACATCCTCGCCGACATATCCCGCTTCTGTAAGAATGGTCGCATCCGCGATGGTGAACGGGACACGGAGGAGACGGGCAAGTGTTCTTGCGAGGAGAGTTTTGCCCGTACCGGTCGGACCGAGGAGCAGGATATTATCCTTATCGATATCTACATCGTTATCCCCTCGGACGCCTCTGTTTTTAATGCGCTTATAGTGATTGTACACCGCAACACTGAGCATTTTTTTTGCCCGTTCCTGCCCGATAACATACTGGTCAAGACCGAATTTTATTTGTTCAGGCGTGGGAATATCGAAATCCAAGACAAGAGGATTGGGTTCTCCGCTTTCTTTGAGAATATCATAACATGCCTTGACGCAATCGGAACAGATCTGCACCGAAGGCCCTGATATTATTTTATCAACATACGAGGCATCTCTGCCGCAAAAAGAGCAGGACAGGCCGCCTTTACCCGGATTTTTCCTCATCATGTATTCAAATCTGTCCTTTTTGTCAGGATTGCATCGATAAGCCCGTAATCTTTGGCTTCCTGAGAAGACATATATTTGTCACGGTCGATGTCTTTCAGAATTTGCTCACGGGACTGTGCGGTCTTTTCCGCCAATATGTCAACCAGAGTATCTCTGCTTTTTATAATTTCATTCGCTAAAATCTCGATATCGACCGCCTGACCTTGTCCGCTTCCCCAGGGCTGGTGTATCATGATACGGGAATTCGGAAGGCTGGTGCGCTTCCCTTTGGCGCCCGAAGCAAGAAGCACCGCAGCCATACTTGCCGCCAGGCCGAGGCAGGTTGTGTTCACTTCCGGTTTTACATACTGCATGGTATCATAGATGGCCAGACCGGCGTGAATGCTTCCTCCCGGAGAGTTTATATACATGAAGATATCTTTATCGGGATCATCCGCCTCAAGAAAAAGAAGCTCGGCTGCAACCACATTGGCCATTATGTCGTCGATTTCTCTCCCGATAAAAATTATCCTGTCTTTAAGAAGACGGGAAAAAATATCGTAACTTCTCTCATAATGACCCGTTTGTTCTATAACATACGGAATATAATTCATACATGTTCTCCCTTACCTGGGTGTGATGATTTTCGAGGGCTTCGGAGTCCTCTCAACTGTCTCCACCCGTATTTCTGCAGCGCTTTCCATCCATTTGTACGCTTTGTTCGACGAAATCTCTTCACGTACTTCATCGATGCGCCCTTCTTTAATATACCGGCGCCTGAGTTCTTTTTCATTTATGCCTTCAAGCCGGGCGATAAGCTCCAGCCGTTCGGCAAGTTCTTCCTTGGTTACTTCAATATTTTGTTTTTCCTTTACCTCATCCAGAATAAGGTAGCTCTGGACAGCTCTTACTGCATCCGGACGCACCTGGCTATTATATGTATTTTCATCTATCTGTTCTTCCGGACGGGATTCCCGAAGTTTTTTCAACTCTGCGGTCATAATCTTCTCGACCATACCGCTCGGCACTTCGAACGGATACTGACGGACGAATTCATCTATAAGGCTGGAACGCAGCTGTCGTTCGGAATTGTAATCGTACTGACTGGCTATATACTTCTTTGTCTTTTCACGGAGATCGGCCAAATCGGTATAATCGCCGAAACTTTTTGCAAAATCGTCATTGAGTTCAGGAATAATATTTTCATAAATCTGAACGGTTTCGACATCATCTACTTCGGTCGTTCCCGCCAGATCGGGATTATCAATGGTTTCGTCATAGGTAAATCTGACTACACGGTGCTCGCCTTTTTTCATGCCGATGACCTGACTGTCGAAATCCGGCGAAGGCGAACTCTTGCCGTCAAGAGATACCACCTGCCCGGTGATTTTGTTGCCTATAACGGGCAGACCGGCAGAATCCAGCCTTTGAATGTTTACAATAACGATATCGCCCTTGATGACCTCACGGTCAACCTCTTTTTGCACCGCTTTCATATTACGGTACCGCTCAAGGGAATTTTCCACATCCTCATCGTTGACTTCCAGAACCTGCTTTGTTACCACAAGGCCTTTGAAACCTTCGGTATCGATTACCGGGAGTTCTTCCACTTCTACAGTAAAGGATACTGTGCTGTCCTCTTCGATTTTCAAATCCGATATCTCCGGTTCGCCGGCAGGTTTCAATCCTTCTGATTCGTACATTTCTTTCAGCACCTGCGGGATCACCGTTTTTACAGCCTCTTCCTGTATCGCTGCGCCGAAACGTCTGATAATAAGGGAATCCGGGGCTTTCCCTTTTCGGAATCCCGGAACCAGCACCTCGCGTCTCAATTTATTCACAGCATTTTTCGATTCTGTATCCAATCTTTCGTGTTCTACTTCCACAAAGAATTTTTTCTTGCAGCCGACTGTTTCCTTTAGTTCAATCTTCATCTCATTCTCTTGATTTTAGGAAATACTGTGCATGATAGTTTCAAAAGCCGGCCTTCACCCAGGTATGCTATAGGTTGAGGCGCTAAAAAAGAGTGGTGCGAAAGGGGGGATTTGAACCCCCACGGGTTGTGCCCACCAGATCCTAAGTCTGGCGCGTCTGCCAATTCCGCCACTCTCGCATATCTTAAACAGGCATAACAATATAAAATAAAATATACTTGCTGTCAAGGAAGGGTTGAGGTTTCCACAGCAGATATGTTTCTTTTCAGAGTCCATGAGTCGGCATACCTGATTTAACGGCTGAGCTGAAAAATCGTTCATTTTCTTCGTAATAGTGGAATTATTCATCATATCCCCGGAAGAGTTATCACGAAATATCAGAATGCTCAAAAATAATGCAATCAAGCCTGAACTTCATATCTCCTAGCTCGATCTATATCATAAACTCAAGGACAAAGATCCCCCCGT
>JBAYHX010000128.1:0-8324 GCA_041665965.1 Candidatus Latescibacterota bacterium | reverse complement strand
TAAAAAATCGAATCTGTTCCCGGCAGAAATCCTCCTGATCCGCTTCATCATCCGAAGGAAAGTGATTGAATATACCGTCCACAGCGATTTTCGGAATCTTTTTGATCTTTTCAAGCACGGGCAAAACCTCCGCGGGACGGAACCCTACTCTTCCCATTCCGGTATCGACCTTTATATGCACTCTGCATGCGGCTCTTTCAGATTTCAGATGCTTCCGGAGGGATTCCAGCGTTTCGGACGAGGAAAGACCGATGGTCAGGTCATGCTCAAGGTACAGCGGGATATATTCTGAAGATTCGGCGGCCATGACCAGAATGGGAGCGTCAATACCCGCTTCCCGCAGCCTTACACCCTCCATGGCGTATGCCACACCGAGCATGGATGCGCCCGCCCGGAGCGCCGCTTTCGAGCACTCCACCATACCATGACCGTACGCATCGGCTTTGACCACAGCCATGAGACGTACTTTTGGCCCGACATACCGGAGAATTTTCTTCAGGTTATAACTGTAGGCGCAAAGATCCATTACCGCCACTGAATCACGATTCGGATGACATTTCATCTCAGAACCAGTCTTTCACTTTGAAATACCAGAGCATACCCCCGGTAATAAAAACGTCCATGCCGAGAATAATATAAAAACCAAGATGATTTTTCTGAAACGGGAGGTCAAGGTTCATGCCGAAGATACTTGCGATCAGTGTCTGCGGGAGCAGAATAGTGGAGATGATGGTAAGCGTCCGCATCACATTGGTCATGCTGTGGGTGGTGAGGCTTACATAGGTATCCATGGTGCCGCTGACCATTTCCGTATAGGATTGAAGAAGTCCCTGAATGCTGGAGATATGGTCGTGAATGTCCTGGAAATATACCCTGTTCTCTTCCTGGATCAGTTCATTTTCCATGACGCCGAGTTGTTCGACTACCTCCTCGGCCGGTGTCATGATCCGCCGCAGATTGATAAGGCCGCGTTTCAGCCGGAAAAGCTCATTGAATGTCTTCTGGGAAGCCTCGGCCAGAATTTCTGACTCGAGCTTGTAAATAGTCCTCTCCAGCCTTTTGAATGAGGCGGTATAATTATCCACAAGGGCATCGAGGATAGCATGAAGAATCTCGTCTGTTCCCTGGGCCATAAAATCGATCGATTTTTCCAGCCGTTTCCGCAGCTGGTTTACACCAAGGATAGGTTTTTTATGGTAGGTGACTACGTAGTGCTCGCCGAAAAACAGATCGAGTTCGTTGATATCGACAGACAGTTTTTCGCTGTTGAAAAAGATTGAATGAAAAACCAGGAAGAGATAATCTTCGTAATCGTCGATTTTCGCTTCCTCGTTCTCCGTTGTTATACAGTCCTCGATTGCCAGCTCATGGAAACTGAAGACGTTGCTGAGAATTTCGGCTTCTTCGCTTGCGGGCGATTCGAGATCGATCCAGAGATCGACATTCTCGGCCTCGAAAAGCTCCGGCAGCTCTTCGATCGGCGGACAGGCCAGGGTGCCTTCCGCAATATTATAGCTGTAAATTGTGATCATGATATTTCACCTTTGGCGCTGCGTTCTCCCTATCATCATTTCAGCCCGGGAAAACAGGTGTATTTTCTGGCGGACAGTCACGCCCGTCTTCTTTCTTACGCTATGGATAGGGGTCTGGTAACATAAGCTTTCTTTGGTTGGCTGCTGCGTTTTTGCCTATGAAGCAAACGACTCAGATATGCTTCCGGTTCCCGTAAATCGAGTAACATTGTAAACTACTTCATAAAAAAAGCGGAGGCAACGATTAATTATCATCGTCCTGAAATTTTTAAGACTTTATACTTGACACGGAAATGAAGCATGATATTTTACCCATATAGTTACATGTTTTTTGTCCTGCTTGTATATCGTGTATATTCATTGGGATTATTAGCGGTGTTTTTCCAACGAATCGCTGCCAGGCGGATGAAATGGGCACGATTACTGTAACCAAAACAAAGTCAATAAAAACCCTCGCCGAAAAATACCCGCCCTCCGTTTCGTGCTCCTGCAAAATCTGTGTCGACTACTGCCTGCGCCCCGGCTGGTGGACAGTCGAGGAGGCAGCCAAAGCTTTCAGCGCCGGCCACGGCAACAGGATGATGTTGGAAATGGCTCCGGAACGTACGTTCGTTGTCCTCTCCCCCGCTTTCAAAGGCTGTGAGCTTGATTTCTCCCGTCAAATTCACGCTTCCCGCGGCTGCACCTTCCTCACCAACAATCTCTGCGAGCTTTTCGGCTCCGGTTTCCAGCCCCTCGAATGCCGTTTCTGCCACCATGACCGTCCCGGCCAGGGAAAGGAGTGTCATGCCGACATTGAAAAAGATTGGAACACGCCGTCCGGAAAAGCGCTTGTTGTCACATGGAGCAAGATTACCGGGTTCTGGAATAGGATGGGGAGAGGAAGAATTGTTTAGACGAAGGGCGTATATGAGAATTTGAAGGGAAGAGGGTTGATTGGATGACAAGAAAGAATCAAATTTATTTGATTTAAACGTAAACCCTGTTATCTTTGTTGTTTATCCAAATCGACTCCACAAAGCGCATATACACAAAGGAGACAGCAATGCTGATTGTCACTACGCCAACAATCGAAGGACAAGCCATCCAACGCTATTTCGGTATCGTCAGCGGTGAAGCAATCCTCGGTGCGAATATCTTCAAGGATTTCTTTGCCGGTATCCGTGACATCGTCGGCGGCCGCTCTGCAGCTTATGAGGAAGAACTCCGTAAAGCGAAAGATATCGCGCTTGCCGAGATGGCCGCACAAGCCCGCGACCTCGGCGCAAATGCAATCATCGGCGTTGACATCGATTATGAAACCATCCAGGTCGGTCAGGGCGGCGGTATGCTTATGGTCAGTGCAAATGGAACCGCTGTCCTTGTAGGGTGAGAGATTGCGTATTCGAGAAAAGTAAAAAACCGGCCCCCTATCCGAGAGCCGGTTTTTTTTTGCGATTCAACCCCCATCAATTCCCTTTTTCAGCTTCCCCCACTCCCTCGAACACCACCTTCCCCCCTAATAATCCACCGTAACCTTCGGCTGCATCTGACGGGTGAGGATTTCCTGTGCGAGGGCGTTTTCGATCTCGCGCTGGGTGCGATACTATCAAGTAAAATAATTTCTTGGATTTCCATCTTAACCCCCTTATATTCTTACCAGTAAGATTCATCATTCCAAGGGGGTTCTATTATGGAAAACATATCGACTACAAAAATGTCCTCAAAGGGTCAGGTTGTCATCCCGGAAAAAATTCGGGAAAAACTTAATTTGAGGGCAGGGTCGCAATTCGTTGTTATCGGTGAAAAGGATGTTGTTATTCTCAAAGCTATCACACCACCACCAATGGATGAATTCGATGTTTTAATTGCCGATGCACGGGAAAAAGGGAAGCAAGTGGGGTTGAAGAAATCAGATATACAAAAATTTATCTTAAACGTACGAGGAAAAAAATAAAACCGGCCCCCATCCGAGAGCCGGTTTTTTTTGCTTGTTTCCTACACTTCATAGTTATCAAGCGTATTTCAAACGGCCTCGCGGCAACGGGATTTCGCGGCCCAATTCTTCGGCAGTTTTAATCCATTCTCCAATAATCACTTCTGCATTGGCCACAGCATCGCCATAGGTTGCTCCGTCAGCCATACACCCCTGCAACTCCGGGACCTCGACAATGAAAGCCTTGTCCACCTCGCTCCAAAAGATAATCAATTCATACTTACTCATTGTCGTCTACTCCCAGTTTAAAACTGATAATCAAGTTTCTAATCTGTTTTACCTGATAAGGTTTTGCCATCGATCCTTTTGGCTGCAAATTGAGAATATCCTCAATATTTTCTTTATAAAAAATATGGTGACCACCTCTAATACGTTCAGTAAATCCCATTTTTACAAGCAGTTGCACAAGTTCCGAAAACCTGATGTTTGCATCTGATCGACCACTCAAGATGTGTTGCAGTATTTGGAAATACTTTCCCATAAAGCTCTTGGTTTCGCGAATTAGTGACTATTAAAAGAAAGTTTCAACATGTGTGTTGAAAAATAGCATAAAACAGAATATAGTCAAGTGAAATACACCCTTCTTCCTATGCCAACGCTCCCTTTTCCACCTCGAACACCACCTTCCCCCCCTTATAATCCACCGTGACTTTCGGCGGCATCTGACGGGTCAGTATTTCCTGAGCGAGGGCGTTTTCGATCTCGCGCTGGATAAGGCGTTTGATCGGGCGCGCGCCATAGGTGAGGTCGAACCCTGCCTCGGCGATGTATTCGACAAGATCGTTAGTGAACGTGAGCTCTATCCCGACGGAATCGGTCACCCGTCTGGCGAGCTTGTCCACCTGAAACCGGACGATTTTACGGATATCGACCCGCGAGAGCGTGTGGAAGATAATGATCTCATCGAGCCTGTTCAGGTATTCGGGACGGAAATGCGCCCGCACGATCTCCATGACCCGGCTGTGCATCACCTCATCGGACTCACGTTCGCGGGAAAGACCGCCGATGATGTCCGAACCGATATTGGAAGTCTGGATAATAATAGTGTTGCGGAAATCCACCGTGCGCCCCTGACCATCGGTCAGACGGCCGTCATCGAGCACCTGCAGGAGGACATTGAACACATCCGAGTGGGCTTTCTCGATCTCGTCGAAAAGGACAACCTGGTAGGGACGGCGGCGGACTGCCTCGGTAAGCTGGCCGCCCTCTTCATAGCCCACATAGCCGGGGGGCGCGCCTATAAGACGGGAAACCGTATGCTTCTCCATGTATTCGCTCATATCGATGCGCACCATCGCGCTCTCGTCGTCGAAAAGGAAATCTGCCAGCGCACGGGCAAGCTCGGTCTTCCCCACCCCGGTCGGGCCGAGGAACATGAACGAACCGATGGGACGGTTCACATCGCCCAATCCCGCACGGGAACGCCGGACAGCATTGGAGACAGCCTGAACCGCTTCATTCTGGTCGACCATGCGCTTGTGGATGCGCTCTTCCATGTGGACGAGTTTTTCCCGTTCGCCTTCGAGGAGCCGCGAAACCGGTATACCGGTCCATTTGCCGACAACCTCGGCTATATCTTCGGCGACAACCTCCTCACGGAGCATCGGGCTGTCTTTCTGAATTTCCGCCAAACGCGCGGAAGCCTCTTTCATTTTCTTTTCCAGATCGACCAGCTCGCCATAACGGATTTTTGCGGCGCGTTCCAGGTTGCCGTCACGCTCGGCCTGGGATTCTTCGGTTTTCAACTGCTCGTGACGTTCCCGGAGACGGTGAATTTCGGTTACCGTTCCCTTTTCCGTTTCCCAGCGGGATTTCAGGGTGCGGAATTCCTCGTTGAGCCCCCCAAGTTCGGCATCGATGGGTTTTATCCGTTCGGCGGCGTCTTTTTCCTTTTTTACACCGGCTTTTTCGATTTCAAGCTGGAGAATGCGCTTCTGGATCGTGTCCATCTCCGCAGGCATGGAATCGATCTCGATCCTCAGTTCCGCGGCGGCTTCATCGATAAGGTCGATCGCCTTGTCCGGAAGGAACCGGTCGGTGATATAGCGCTCCGAAAGCGTGGCCGCGGCCATGATTGCCGAATCGGAGATGCGGACTGCATGGTGCATTTCGTAGCGCTCTTTCAAACCCCGCAGGATGGAGACCGTTTCCTCGACGGTAGGTTCTTTTACCATGATAGGCTGGAAACGGCGCTCGAGCGCCGCATCCTTCTCTATGTTCTGACGGTATTCCTTTATCGTGGTAGCGCCGATGGTGCGCATCTTCCCCCGCGCCAGCGCCGGTTTCAGCATGTTGGATGCATCCATCGCCCCGCCGACCGCTCCTGCGCCCACAAGCGTATGAAGCTCATCGATGAAAAGGATCACCGATCCCTCCGATTCTTCCACATCATGGATCACCGCTTTCATCCGCTCCTCGAATTCACCGCGGAATTTGCTCCCCGCGATCATCGCGGCAAGATCGAGGACGAGAAGACGGCGGTTGCGGAGCGATTCGGGAACGTCGCCCAGTATGATTTTCTGAGCAAGCCCCTCGACCACGGCGGTTTTCCCCACTCCCGGCTCTCCGATCAGCACCGGATTGTTCTTTGTCCTGCGGCTGAGCACTTTCATGACCCGGCGGATTTCCTCGTTGCGCCCGATCACCGGGTCGAGTTCGCTGTTACGGGCGAGTTTTGTCAGATCGCGGGTATACTTCTCGAGCGCCTGGTACTTGGACTCCGGGTCCTGATCGGTCACCGTGCGGTTGCCCCGGAGCTCGACCATGATTTTATATATCTTATCACGGGTCACGCCGAATGAAGCGAGAACCTCCGCCGCACGTGTTGCGCGTTCCTGACTGATGGCAAGAAGGAAGTGCTCGACGGTTACATAATCATCCTTGAGACGGTCCGCTTCTTTCTGCGCGCTGTTGATGACTGCCGAAAGCGATAGCGAAAGATATACCTGAGCCTGGCCGGTGACTTTCGGCATCGCACCGAGCAGATCGCGGACTCTCCCCTCGACAGCATCGGGACTTGCGTCAAGTTTGGAAAGAATGCTCCGGGTGATCCCGTCCTCCTGAGTCAGAAGGGCGAGAAGAAGATGCTCGGGCTCCACCTGCGGATGATGGTACTCGGTGGCGAGATTTATGGCGCTCTCCAGGGCTTCCTGGCTTTTTACCGTGAATTTATTCATGTTCATTAGTGATAATCCTCCTCTATGTTCCTCATACCTCCCCGGAAATAAGGGCGAAGGATAAGGAATGATGTAATAGTAATATTTATTATATAATATAATTTATTTTATAAACTTTTCCAGAGGTTTTGACTTCCCCCTTCAGAAAATGCAGACGATGGAAATTTAAATTTTAACGCTGAACAAAAGGGGAAGTTTCATAGGAATGGGAGTTTGTCAAAAAATGTACACCAATTTATCATTGCGGATTTTATAAATTCAGGACAGTTATTGTTCTTTGCAGGCCTTTTTCACTCTGAAATAATCGGTCAGAATCCGGGCATGGTCGAAAACAAGCGGGGAAGGTAGCTCTTCCTCGCCGAATATGCCCAGACCTGCGGCATCATCGCCTGCTGAGGGAGTACCCCGCCCTTGTGCGGTGAACACAATGGTGATGGTATGAAACCGCGGGTCACGGCCGGGATCGGAATAAACATGAAACTGTGCGAGATCCGTTATATCGAGGCTGGTTTCCTCCTTTATCTCACGGGCCGCGGCGTCCTCTGCGCTCTCTCCGTATTCGATGAATCCTCCGGGTATCGCCCAGCCGTACGGCGGATTCTTACGGTTTATCAGAACTATCTTTCCCCCCATATCCACGATTACATCCACTGTCGGACAGGGATTTTTATATAGTTCGGTGATACAGCCGCAGGACGGGCAGACAATTTTTTCTATCACGATAAAACCCTTATTTTTCGCTGATCACGAACATTCCGGTGACTGCAAGCAGATTTGCAAGGGGATTGAGGAACGATGAGTGGTGCCATTTGCCGAGCATATAGTATTCCTCACGGATGATCGATACCCCTTCCCTCCGGCAGAAATCCTTGAAATCCCTGATAGTGAGCTGGTGAATATTCGGGGTGTCATACCATTCGAAAGGAAGCGCCGATGTTTTCGGCATCCTCCCGGAGAAGAAAAAGTTCGTCCGGACATACCAGTTCCCAAAGTTGGGGAAACCCACGATTCCATATTTCCCCACCCTCAGCATCTCGCTCAGGATTACCTCCGGCCGCCGTATCACCTGAAGCGTCTGATTCAGAATGACATAATCGAAAGATTTGTCAGGATAATCGGATAATCCCTGATCGAGGTCTCCCTGGCAAACAAACAGCCCGCGTTCCATGCACTGGATGAGGTTGTCTTCATTTATCTCGACACCACGGCCGATCACCTGTTTCTTTTCGACCAGTTCCCGTAAAAGACCGCCATCGCAGCAGCCGAGATCGAGCACATGCGCATGGGGCGGAACGATAGCCGTGATCAGGTCACGGTCCGCGCGGGTAAGAATATCTATTTGACGGTTGGTCATTGAAATTCACTCACTGAGTTCGATAATTCAATAAAGAAGGATACAAGAGTCGGAAGTCAGGAGCCAGAATAAAAGCTCCCCGCCACATATCCTTTGGATGAAACCGTTGCCTCTCAACTTCCGCAAAGTCAATAAAGAAAGAAAAGAATATCAGACATGAGAGCCTTTTGCAAAAGTCGTTTTATACGTAAAGAAGAAGGCGAGTTATTAACTACAGCCCCCTATCCCTCTGTCCCTTTCCCCCGGAGGGGGCAAGGGAAGTCATTGCTCCACAGTCGATTCCTGCC